>JAZUCB010000161.1:0-3661 GCA_045638985.1 Clostridia bacterium | reverse complement strand
GTGACGGTGGTACTGAAGATAAAGTTTATACCTACACAATTACTGTTGAAGATAAAGAAGTTTCTGAAAGTTCAAAAGTTAGTGCAACAGTTGGAACTATTTTAATTGTTGTTTCAATTTTAGCTTTAGGAGCAGTTGTTGTTTACTTTGTTGTAACAAATAAAAAAGGTTCAACAAAAAAAGCAAAAACAAATAAAAAATAATAAGTTTACTAATTAAAATGGCAATAATTTATTGCCATTTTTTTTGTATGTTTGATAGTTAATTGCAAATATAATTGTTATGTGTTAATATATTTTTGTTATAATTAATTTGAGGGCGATTATGTTAGATAAATTAAATAACAAGCTTATAAAAGTTTTAAATGAAATGTGTGATAATTCTTCAACATATAAAATTTTAACTTTAAGTGATATTATTGATAAATTGGGCAAAAATTTTAAAGTTGATATTGAAAGTTTAACAAAAAATTTTGATTATCTATGTAGTAGAGATTATATTGATGTTAAATATATTGATGAAAAAGATGTTTGTTTAGCAATGCTTTCAAAAGCAAGATTGCATGACGAAGAAATGCACAATTTAAGAAAAGAAAAATTGAGATATTTAAGATTAGCCACCATATCTTCAATTTGCTCTGCTTTAAGTGCATTTATTGGTGGGTTCTTAGCGTTTGTTTTATTTAAGTAGGAGATTATGTTAACTAGGCGTGAAAAAATAGTTATGAGTTTAATATTTAAAAAGTGTTCTGGCAAGAATAAATGCCTTATTTCTTGCGCTGAAATAATAAACTCGCTTTATCCAAATGAATATTCTGAAAAAGAAATTTCAGAAATTTTAAATTGCTTGGTTCTTGAAAATTATATTTCTTTAATTGTAACAGAGAAGGATGAAAAAGAAACTTATTGCATAACTTTAAAAGAAAAGGGTGAATCTTTTCAAAGAGATAATAAAAATAGCAAAAAAGCTTTGTTTAAAAAAATAATAACAACAATTTTATTTGCATGCTTATCATTTGCTGTTGGTCTTATTTTAAAAGCAATTTTTTAATGGAACTTTTGTTCCATTTTTTTATTAGTTGTTGATTAATTCTTTCAATTCAATTATAATAATTTTGTTAACTTTGTTAAAATTTTTAAATTTGTTTATAATAATATTAGATTAAAGGTAAATATGAAAAAGTTTGAACTTGTTAGTAAATTTGCTCCAATGGGTGATCAGCCTGAGGCTATTAAAGGCATTGTTGAAGGATTAAACGATGGTTTAAGATATCAAACAATTTTAGGCGTTACTGGTAGTGGAAAAACATTTACTATGGCAAATATAATTAAAGAAGTTAATAGGCCAACACTAGTTATTGCTCATAATAAAACGTTAGCAGCTCAACTATGTAATGAATTTAGGGAGTTTTTTCCTAATAATAGAGTTGAGTATTTTGTTTCTTATTATGATTATTATCAACCTGAGGCTTATGTTGTTTCTTCTGATACTTATATTGAAAAAGATATGAGCATTAATGATGAAATTGATAAACTTCGCCATTCAGCAACTTGTTCATTATTTGAAAGAAGAGATGTTATTGTTGTTGCGAGCGTTTCTTGTATTTATGGGTTAGGTGCTCCGGAGAACTATTCTAGTATGTGTTTATCTTTAAGGCCAAATGATGTGGTTGAAAAGAATGATATAATTAAAAAATTAATTGAATTGCAATATCAAAGAAATGATATTGATTTTAAAAGAGGAACATTTAGAAGCAAAGGTGATGTTATTGATATAATTCCAGCAAGTAAAAGTGATGTTGGAATTAGAATTGATTTTTTTGGCGATGAAATTGATAGTATTTCAGAAATTGAAGTTGTAACAGGCAAAAAAATTAACACTTTAGACCATTTATTTTTATTACCAGCAACTCACTACGTTATTGGTAAAGAAAATTTAGAGAATATTTTAGAAGAAATTCGCCATGATTGTTTAATTAGAGTTAAGCAGTTTGAAGATGACGGGAAATTAATTGAAGCTCAAAGAATTAAAGAAAGAGTTTATTATGATCTTGAAATGATAAAAGAAGTGGGATATTGCTCTGGGATTGAAAACTATTCTAGGTATTTTGATGGAAGAATGCCAGGTGAAGCTCCATATACTTTAATGGATTATTTCCCTAAGGATATGCTTGTTTTTATTGATGAAAGTCATATAACATTACCTCAAATAAGGGGTATGTTTAGTGGTGATTACGCCAGAAAAACATCGTTAGTTGATTATGGATTTAGATTGCCATCGGCTTTTGATAATAGGCCTTTAAACTTTAATGAATTTGAGAGTAAACTTAGTCAAGCAGTTTTTGTGTCGGCAACTCCGGCCCAATTTGAGTTAGAAAATTCATCAAATATTGTTGAACAGATTATAAGGCCAACAGGACTATTAGATCCTGAAATTGTTTTGAAAAGTGTTGATGGGCAAATAGATGATTTAATTGGTGAAATAAACTCAACTATTGATAATGATGGTAGAGTTTTAGTAACAACTCTAACTAAAAAAATGGCTGAAGATTTAACAGATTATTTAACTGAGAGGGGGATAAAAGTTAAATATTTGCATAGCGATATCGACACTCTTGAAAGAGTTGAGATAATTAATGATTTAAGATTGAAGAAATTTGATGTTTTAATTGGAATTAACTTATTAAGGGAAGGGCTTGATATTCCAGAAGTTAAATTGGTTGCAATTTTAGATGCTGATAAAGAGGGCTTTTTAAGAAGTGAATGGGCGTTGATTCAAACTATTGGAAGAGCTAGTAGGAATAGTGAATCTAGAGTTATAATGTATGCAAATGTTATAACTAAAAGCATTCAAAAAGCGTTAGATGAAACTAATCGCCGTAGAGAAATTCAAATTGCATATAATAAGGTTAATAATATAACTCCAAAAACGATTATTAAACCAATTAAAAACACGATTGAAATAACTAAGAAAGTTAAGAATCAAAAGATTAATAAAAACGAGATTTTAGGGCAAATTAATGATTTAGAAGAATTAATGAAGAAATGTGCTGATAATCTTGATTTTGAACAAGCTATTTTGCTTAGAGATGAGATTAACAAATTGAATAAAATGATCAAGAAAGGTAAGTAAATGATTGAAAATATTGAAATAAAAGGTGCAAAGGAAAACAATTTAAAAAATGTTGATTTAACTATTCCAAAAAACAAGTTGGTTGTTTTTACTGGAGTTAGTGGAAGTGGAAAAAGCACTTTAGCTTTTGATACGATTTTTGCTGAAGGGCAAAGGCGATATATGGAAAGTTTGAGTAGTTATGCGAGAATGTTTTTAGGGCAAATGAAAAAGCCAGATGTTGATAGCATAACAGGGCTTTCTCCATCGGTGGCAATTGATCAAAAAACCACTTCAAATAATCCAAGAAGCACGGTGGGAACAGTAACCGAAATATATGATTATTTAAGATTGATTTTTGCCCATATTGGAACGCCGTATTGCCCACACTGCAACAAAGAAATAGCAACCCAAAATATCGATTCAATTATTGATAAAATTATGCAATTTGAAGCTGGCTCAAAAGTTATTATTAAAGCTCCATTGTATATGGGCAAGAAGGGAACTTTTGTTAAAGAAATAAAAGACCTTTTAAAAGATGGCTATGTTA
>JAZUCB010000160.1:0-3155 GCA_045638985.1 Clostridia bacterium | reverse complement strand
AGAAGAAAAAGAAGAAGTTTCTGAATAATTAATGTAAATCAAAAAAACTCTCAAAATTTGAGAGTTTTTTTACTAGCCACAACTAATTAAAACAACCCAACGAACAAATTAAATAAAAACATTTTTTTTAATCTTTACTATGGTTAACTTTATTTAATTCTTTTTTAGATAATTCTAGTTAAACAATTTTTTACAATATAAAAACAAAATTACTTTCACAAAAAAACACTGCCAAACGCAGTGCTTTTTTAACATTTATGCAGATGGAACATCATCAAATCCCATAGTATTTAAAGAACTAACTGCATCAAACACATCTCTAGCAAATTCAGGATTTGCAAACTCAACCCTATTAGTGCTAAGACCTTGCTTAATATCAACGCATAATTCTTTCAAATTTTTAATCTCTTCACTATCAAGTTCAAGATTTTGAACAACCGATTCAATTTGAGCAGGATCAACTTGCCCCACATTAACGCTGGTAGCAATATCTTTAAATAATCGTTCACTAACAAACAAATCAACAAGCCAGCAATCGGCAACTTTATTACTTGCACGAGTAAGTCCTTTAACAAATCCTTCCCCTGATCTTTGCTCTGATTTAAGATCTTTAAAATTTTTTCTAATTTGCTTTAACTCGTTTCTAAGCCAATTAAATTGTTCACCATCTAAATCGTAATATATAGAATCTTTTAATGCATTATATTCTGCTAGTGCTAAATTTTTATCTTTTTCTTTTAAAAGTTTTTTTGAAAAATCTAATATAATATCAAAATCATGATTTTTTGCTTCTTGTTTTAAAAACTCTCTACACGCTTGACCTTCCGCCATCGCTTCGTTTTCTTGTTTAACTGAAACTAGAATATCAGAAATAGCACTCACTGCTCTTCCATCTTTAAACTCTTTATGTGTTTTATATTGTTTTCTATAATCCCCTTTAATAATATCACTACACAAAGCTTTCAAACTTTGAAAATCTTCTTCATCAAATTCCACGTCTCTAACAACTTTAATAAACGAACCAACATTCCCATTTTCAAGTTCCTGGTTGAAATCTATTATAAGTTCTTTTAACACTCTTTCATTAGCAAACAACTCTAAAAAACAACAATCACCACGTCTTTTTCTAGCCTCATCATATCCTTCAACACCGCCTAAAGTGCTTTTATTTTTATAATCCAGTTCTTTAAAAGCGCTTTTAACTTGCTTCACTTGGCCTCTTAACCAAAAAAGTTGTTCATCATTTATATCAGAATAAACAAAATTATTCAAAGCATCATGCTTAGTTAAAAAAATATAATAATTTTCTTCTTTAAATTCTCTTACGCAACTTAGTAATCCTTCAAAATCTTTATTTTCAAAAAGTTCACGCAAGCTTGCATTAAATTCATCAATCATATTTAATGATTCTTTATTTTCAGCCATGTAATTAACCTCCACCAAATTAATAATAACACACCTCAACTAACCTGTCAATATCGGTTGAAAAATCTTAACCTAACAATATTTAAAGGCAAAAAAACGCACTTAAAAATTGCTTTTAATTTGTTTTTATCTGTGTGTGCTTATTGTTTTTTTAATTGCAAACACTTGTTTCAAATAAACATTCTCAGTTATGTTAAATTCACTATTAACCCACAACTCTATAGTGAAAAACTTTGAATTTAAAGCGTTTTATGCTACACTTAACCAAACAAAGTATTTTTGAAATTATTAAATTCTCATTGGAGGGGAAATGGAGAAAAAAGATTTTAGTTTATTAAAGAAAAATTTAACTTCATTAGGATACACCGTTAAATGTTTTAACTCAGCGTTTGAAGCCACAGCTTATTTAGATTCTGAAATTCACAACCAAACAGTTGGCTTCGCTGGCTCTATGACATTAGAAAAAATGGGGCTATATGACGTTCTTAATAAACACAACAAAGTTTATTGGCATCATAGAATACCACAAGGAAAAACAAGTAAAGAAGTCCGATTAGAGGCAAATGCTGCATCAATATATATCACATCGGTAAACGGAATTGCCGAAAGTGGTGAAATTATTAACATAGATGCAAATTGCAATCGCGTGGCATCAATATTTTATGGGCACGAAAAGGTTTATTTTGTTATAGGAGAAAATAAAATTGAAAAAGATTATGATAGTGCATTATATCGCGCAAGAAATATTTCAGCCCCATTAAACGCAAAAAGATTGGGTGTGAAAACACCATGCGCAATAAACGCAGACCGATGCTACAACTGCAAGAGCCCTGAACGCATTTGCAGAGGCCTTTCTGTTTTATGGGGCAAACCAATGACAGGAGAATTTGAAGTAATTCTAATTCACGAAGATTTGGGATACTAACAAAATATAATTTATTGAGCAAAAAAACATAAACTTACAATCTTTAAATTATTTTATTTGCCACGCAACACCCAAAACTTGAAGGTTTTTAATTACTATATTCCAATAAAAAATTAAATTTAATAACCCACCTCAACTAAAATTTTAAAAGATGGTTATAAAGCAAAAACATACTGCCATATAATAAAGTATGGAAAACAAAAAATTAAAAATCATATTATCAATTGGTGGAGTTTTATTAGTTGCAGTTTTAGGAACAATATTCGTTAATATTGGCATGGATTGGTTTAATTCGCTAGATAAGCCAAGCCAATGGATTCCAAACTTTATTATTCCTATTGTTTGGAGCGTTATTTATCTATCAGCCGGCTTAGTTTTATTCTTATGGCATAACAACGGAGATATCCCATTAAAAACAAGCATTTTATTTATTATTAACGGCATTTTAAATGTTTTGTGGTGCTTAGTTTTCTTCACTTTAAGGTTAACTTTCTTAGGCAACATAGTTATAATAATCAACACAATTTTTGCTTATGTTCTATTGATTGATATTTTTAAGCAAAACAAACTTTATGGCTATTTGCTCGCCATCTACCCCGTCTGGCTAAGCCTTGCAACATCACTAAACACTGCAATTTGGATTTTAAACTAAAACTAGGTTTAAATTGTTAAATTAATATCATTTAAAAATCCACGCTTAATATTAGCGTGGATTTTTCATTACAATTTAAATTTAAAGTTTCTCACGTGGTTTAAAAAATATTTCATATTAAATAGCATTATTAATTTTTTTATTTCATCAATT
>JAZUCB010000159.1:0-1960 GCA_045638985.1 Clostridia bacterium | reverse complement strand
TAAGGTGATAATATGAAAATAATAAAAACTTTATCTAAGAGCATAAGGGAATATAAAAAACCATCACTGCTTTCTCCATTATTTATTTCAATAGAAGTTTTAATGGAATGCTTTATTCCATTGGTTATTTCAAAATTTATTAACGCATTGAGTGTTAATAATCTTTCTGGTGGAGAATTAATGAAAACAATTTTATTATATGGTGGAATTGTTATTATTATGGCTTTTATTTCTTTAATGGGCGGGGCGTTAGCTGCTAAGTTTAGTGCTAGAGCAAGTGCAGGCTTTGCTTCAAATTTAAGAAAAGATATGTTTTATAGCATTCAAGATTTCTCTTTCACTAATATTGATAAATTTTCATCTTCTAGTTTAGTAACAAGATTAACAAGTGATGTTTCAAACGTTCAAATGTCTTATCAAATGATTATTAGAATTGCAATAAGAAGCCCATTGATGCTTATTTTCTCATTGTCATTAGCATTTACATATCATCAAACTTTGCCATTTGTGTTTTTAGCTGTTGCTCCAATATTGGTGGGTGGTTTATTCTTGATCATGAGAAATGCTCACCCAATTTTTAAAAGAGTTTTCAAAAAATATGATACTTTAAATAACTCAGTTCAAGAAAATGTTAGAGGAATGAGGGTTGTTAAATCATATGTTAGGGAAGATTATGAAACAAAAAAGTTTGAAAAAGCAACAGTGAATATTCAAAAGGACTTCACTAAGGCAGAAAAAATAGTTGCATTAAATAACCCTTTAATGATGTTTTCAATGTATGTTTGTATGTTGGTTTTATCGTTCTTTGGTGCTAAAATAATTGTTTCTTCAGCTGGAAGTGCAATGAATATAGGTGATTTAACAGCATTAATAACATATTCAATGCAAATATTATCTAGTTTAATGATGCTTTCAATGATATTCTTAATGTTAACATTGTCTGCTGAATCTGCAAGGAGAATTGTTGAAGTTATTAAAGAAAAACCAACTATTGTTAATCCAGAGAGTCCGGTTGAAGAAGTTAAAGATGGATCTATTGAGTTTAAAGATGTTAAACTAAAATATTCTGAAAAGGCTGAATCTTTTGCGTTATTTGATATTGATTTAAAAATTAAATCTGGTGAAACCATTGGAATAATTGGTGGAACTGGTAGTGCAAAAAGTTCATTAGTTCAGTTGATCCCAAGGTTATATGATGCAACTGAAGGTGAAGTTTTGGTTGGTGGAGTTAACGTTAAGGATTATGATATTAAAACTTTAAGAGATAGCGTTTCAATGGTTTTGCAAAAAAATTTATTATTCTCAGGAACCATTGCTGAAAATTTAAGATGGGGAAATGAAAATGCAACTCAAGAAGAGTTAGAAGAGGCTTGTAAATTAGCTCAAGCAGATGAATTTATTCAAAGTTTTCCTAAAAAATATGAATCTCACATTGAGCAGGGTGGTTCAAATGTTAGCGGTGGGCAAAAGCAAAGGTTATGTATTGCAAGAGCCTTGCTTAAAAAGCCTAAAATATTAATTTTAGATGATTCAACTAGTGCTGTTGACACTAAAACAGATGCTTTAATAAGAATGGCAATGAAAAATTTCATACCTCAAACAACCAAAATTATTATTGCGCAAAGAATTGCATCAGTTCAAGATGCTGATCAAATAATAGTTATGGAAAACGGTAAAATTAACGCAATTGGTAATCATGAATCATTGTTAAAATCAAATAAAATTTACCAAGAAGTTTATTACTCTCAAAATAAGGTAGGTGAGTAAGATGGCGATGATGAAATTTAATAATAGAAAGCAAGGTGGCAGGCCATCTGAACCAATAACAAAAGGAACTTTTTTAAGGCTTATAAAAGAGTTGTGGTCCTATTATAAATTTAGATGGATTTTAGTTTTCTTATGTATGTTTTTCGTTGTTATTGGTAATTCTTTTGCTTCAATTTTTATAAGAAATATAACA
>JAZUCB010000158.1:0-3014 GCA_045638985.1 Clostridia bacterium | reverse complement strand
AAATAATACCATATGATAGTGAAACAATTGAAAAATTAAGAAATGTTTATTATGGAGGAATTTCTGCATCTATTGCTGTTTTATGTGATGAGTTATGTGCACACCATTGCTATGATCGCGCATTACTAATAACTTTTGGTTTTGGTGATGACGACTTTCAACTAGTTGATGCCGACATTGATGGAATAACATTGAACCCTAAATATATTGATAAATATAAAAATAGTGAAAACAAGCATTATGGTAATCATTGTTTCGCTGAACGAACTACAAAAGATGGTAAAACTTGGGTATACGACACAACTATGGGATTTGTTTATGAAAAAGATTTGTATTATTTTTTAGAAAAACCTAAAATAACAAAAATAAATTCAAAACAAGAAACTCAAGATTTTATTGAATATAAAGAAATCACAAACGCCGATATTTCTCGCGACAAATATGCTTCTTTTATAACTCTACCTTTAATTGAAAGACTTGCCAATAACACAACTCATTTTAATAAAGAAGCCTTATTAAATGAAATTGATATATATAAACAAACCATTGATTATAATGGGGTTTGTCAGGAAATTCATGAACATATGGATTCTGTTGGTTTGTCTTCTTGGGAGTAATCAACGTGCATTAGAATTATTAATAAAAGTAAAAAAGCCTCTATTCTATATAGAGGCTTTTTTGTAGTATTATAAAAATTAGAAAATTACTGTTCTGGGCCAACCATTTCATCAATAGACATCATGCAACTCTCATGCATAACAAAATCATTATAAATTTTGTCGTAATAAGAATAAGAAGCTTGCATCAATTGCAAATCGTCTAAGAAAACGTTTTTCCCATCACACAAATCTCTCATAGTTTTATTTGCTAAAACGTTAGCAGGATCACTATTAACATTCACAACTGGTAGATTAATTGGTCTTGTGCTGTTATTTCCCGGATAAAAAAACAATAACTTAAACTCCGACAATGCATTATAGTCTTCAGGCAACCCATTCTTCCCATCAACAACCTGAGCAATAAGTTCTCCATTTAATCTCCCAACCAAATATGAAGGATCCACATCATTACTTTTTGATATAACGTCTAACGCATCAAAAACATCACCATCAGCCATATCGTTAAACTTATTAATTTTATCCATATTAGTTAATGGTGTATATAAAGAGCGTCCTTTAGCATCTTTTTTTCCATTTTTAACACAAATAATTCTATTGTAAGTTGTAACATCTTTTCCCGTTAAATCATTTTTTGCTGGTTTTTCAAATTGAAGAACCACAATATCGTTAGGAATAAAACTTTTATTTACCATAATATACCCCTCTTATCTTTTAAATTATTCTTAGTTACTTGTTAATTCCAAATCACAATCATTATTTAATGCATATAAAACATCTTCCAAACTTGATAATTCAACAATTTGACCATTAGTTAATTGAGAAAGAGTTTCTCTAACTTGGTCATTATCCTCTAATCCAGCTTCTGTTATTACATCAATTCTACTATTATTTCTAAAAACCCCAGAAGTTTCTTCTAATAATCCACCAAAAACAAATTCTACTTCATTATTAACCTTACCGAATTGTTTTTTATGAAAGTATTGTAAATTTCTAATAAAGCAATCTTCTGAATCTTCAACATTATATGTAACGTCAAAGGTTTTTCCACTTCTAACATCGTGAATTATTGCTGAATTATCTGCAACCCCAACCCTTTCAACATAAAACATATCATATTTTTTTCAGGTTGTCCTTTTTCACCATTGTTTACTCTTGAAGTTATAATAACATCATCGCTATATAATCTTGTTTCACCATCTAAAAATTTTGACGCTTTTTCTTTTGCTATTTCATACCAATTTTTTGAATTCATGTTTCCACCACCTTTATTTTTAATAAAATTTTATCACGAATCTAATTATCTGTTTCTAGATCATCATCTTCATAATCGCCAAACCATAAAAGTTCATCATTTTCTTTTATGGTTTCAAACTCATCAAACTCCAATTGTCCATCAGGATTAATTCCATAAGTTAAACTTGGTTCTGCTTCTGCACTTTCTAAATTATCTTGCTCTTTTGGGTTCTTGTTTTGCTCAATAAATTCTTGAATAGTTAATTGTCCATCTTTTTCTGTTTCTTTTTGTGTAATTTGTCTCATTGAAATATATTGGTATTTAGGAATCATTGAAAAACCTAAATAATTCTCGCTATGTTTACTTGCCTTTAGTTGTTCTATTTGTTCGCTTGTTATGTTTTTGAAATTACTAACATATTCTATCATATAATCAAAAACTTCACTTTCAAAAGAAGTTTTTAGTTTATCAAACGCAATCTCAACAGCTTCTCCACTATTTCTTGAAACTTCATTTGCTATTTTTCTTAAACTTTTATAACTCCCCATCGATTTTTTATGTATATTTAAATAAACATCTCTTCTAGTAAAAAACATATTGTTCATGCGAGCTGTTTTCTCATAGCAATCATATGCATATTCAAGCAATCCATTTAAACTTTCAAATTGCTTACCATTATTAACATAAGGAATTGTTTGTTTTTTAAATTCCCCGCTTTCACTATTAAACTCTTTCTGCTTCCTAACAGAATTGAGTGTTAAACCAATCATTTGAATATATTTATAAAAATGATATTGAGTTGGAACATCAAAATAATCTCTGACAGACATAGGGCGTTCTTCTAAAACTCTATCTTCAGGTGAAAGCTGTTCATACTCCATTCTTCTAATTTTTAATTCTCTAGCTTTCCAGTATTGATCCTTTAAAAATTCTTGAAGAATTAAATCACTAACAACATACTCCTTTAAATCAAACTGCTTAGCCAAAGAGGTTTCAATTTTTTCACCATAATATTGATCTTTTAATCTCACACTAGCGCATAATGCTCTAGCTTTTCTTTCAATACTAATTTCTTTAGACATATATTTACCTACTATATTAATAGTAACACTATATTAATAAATAGTCAATACCCATTTTTATTAACAAATAAATAAAAC
>JAZUCB010000157.1:0-2601 GCA_045638985.1 Clostridia bacterium | reverse complement strand
CTTACTAGCATCTCCTCAGGTAAAATTTGTTAATTTTCCAGTTAAATCAACGCTTTTATTATATAATATGCCATTTTCAATTGTTTCTTTTTTTGAATATTGAATATCCACTCCTAAATCAAGTAAATCATTAATTAAATCCAAATTTTCTTTTTTCCCAAAGTAATTTTGAAGGTTTTCTGCTAAAACATCTCCAACCTCATCTATTGATAAAAATTCCTCAAACTTTGCATCAATTAATTTACTTAAATTTTCAAATTTCTCTGCTAAATCTCTTGATGTTTTTTCGCCAATACCTTCAATTCCTAAAGCATAAATAAAGTTAGAAAATTCACAATTTTTACTTTGTTCAATACTTTTAATAAAATTCTCAGCTTTTTTCTCTTTAAAATTTTCTAAAGTTAAAAGTTGTTCTTTAGTAATTTTATATAAGTCAACAATTGAATTTAATCCCAACTTTTCTCTTAACTTTAATATGGTCTTATCATTAACACCTTCAATATTCATTGCATTTTTTGAGCAAAAATGCACAATTTTTTCATCTATTTGCTTAACGCAATTATCGTTCAAACAAAATAAATTTGCTCCATTTTCAACTAATTTTTCACCGCATATAGGACAAGTTTCCGGTTTTATAATATCATAACTATCTTCATTATGATTTCTCACACCTAAAATTTCAGGTATAACTTCATTACTTCTTCTAACCACAACATCACTATTAATTTTTAGATCTTTTCTTAAAATGTCACCAAAATTATTAATAGTTGCTCTTCTAACGGTTGCGCCAGCCAATTCAACCGGTTTAATCTCGGCTACTGGGGTTAATTTACCAGTTCTCCCAACTTGCCACACAACATTAAGCAACTTTGAAACCTTCTCTTTAGGAGCAAATTTAAACGCCATAGCCCACTTCGGAAATTTGTTTGTGTAGCCAATTTCATCTCTTAAATTTAGATCATTAATTTTAATAACACCACCATCAATGCTAATATCTAAATCATCTTTGATTTCATCAATATTATTTAATTCTCTTAAAACCCCATCAGCAGATGAACAAACCTTGAAATAATCCCAAGTATCAAACCCGTTTTGAATTAAAAAATTATGCACATCACTTTGTGTTTTAAATTGATCCCCTTCAATATTTAAAATATCATATAAAATCAAATCAACATTTCTATTTGCTGTTACTGATGCATCTAAGTTTCTTATTGCACCAGCAACCCCATTTCTTTCATTTTTCAGCTTTATCTCATTTTTACTATTATACTCTGCTAAAGCAGATTTTCTCATCATTGCCTCACCAACAACCAACAATCTGCCTTTAAAATTAATCATCTTAGGTAAATTTTTAATTGATTTAACTTGAGCAGTAACATCTTCTCCAACAAATCCGTTTCCACGAGTTGAAGCTTTTTTTAGCACACCATGATTATATTCGCAAACAATTTTTAAACCATCAAATTTATATTCAACAGTGAATTCATTTGCCCCATATTTTTCATTCATTGAAACAATCCATTTGGCCATATCTTCAGGTTTTTGACACTTATCTAAACTGTATAATTTAAATTCATGTTTAACTTTTTTTAATCCTGCTAAAACCTCATCTCCAACTTTTTGCGTTGGTGAATTTGGCAAAATAACACCTGTTTCATTTTCCAATTTCACCAATTCAAAATAAAGCTCATCCCATTCATCATCAGAGATGATTGGCTTATCTAGCTTATAATAAAGTTCATTATGCATTAATATTGTTTCAACTAATTCATGTATTCGTTTTATTTTATCCATATATTAAACCTATTTTATAATTTTTAGTGGTGCAAATGATAAAGATAATTGCTTAACTCCAAACCCTTTAAAACTTACACTAACTGTTGTGTTATCACCACTACCAGTTACGCTTGTTATAATACCAACACCAAATTTTGTATGCAAAACTTGTGTTCCAACCTTATATTCAGCAAACTTTGATTGATTTGATTTAACAATCTTATTTTCCCAAAGATTAACAGTTGTTTTGTGAACAGTTTCAGGCTTAGAAATAGCGGTTGAAAAATTATTAATTGTTGATTGTGCGAACCTATTGCTACTAAATGCAAAGCCACCGTTCTCTTCTTCTGTTCTTTTTAAGCCCATTTCTTTAATAAATCTACTAACTAAAGTATTATCTCTATTTCCATACAAAAATCTAGATTTGGCACGTGTTATAAATAATTGTTTCTTCGCTCTAGTTGCTGCAACATACATTAATCGCCTTTCTTCCTCTAGGTTCTCAATTCTGCCACCACCTCTGCTTAAAGGAAAACAACCCTCCTCTAAACCAACAACAAAGACCACATCAAACTCCAACCCCTTGCTAGCATGCACTGTTGAAATACTCACACAATCATCAGAATTTTCATTTTCAACTGAATTTTGCAAGGTAACACTTTCCAAATAATTTAAAATTGATGAATCATCATTTAAATTTTCAAACGACTGAACCGACTGAACAAACTGATCAATATTCATCAATCTATCAACATCTTCTTCAACATTTTTATTATAACTTTCTTTTATTTTTGCTGTGTCAATTAAATATTTAACAAATGC
>JAZUCB010000156.1:0-1829 GCA_045638985.1 Clostridia bacterium | reverse complement strand
CACACTATATTCACTAGCAAGTTCTTTAAGATAATAAAGTCCACTATGATACTTATTATAGAGTTCAAACCTTTGTTTTCTTGTTAATCTTTTCTTCATATTTGTCCTTTATTTTATAGAAGATAACTAATATTCCTGTTGTTAATAAGCCGATTGATGCAAGTGCAGAAATAGATAGGATTATCACTATAAATATGTCTAGTAAGTATTCCATTATATTTCAATATAACACCAACTTTGTGGGGATTTCTTTAATGGTTTTTTAATATTAACTTCTTTTGTTGGACAAGCACAAGCAAGTTGACCACCCCAGCAATCATCTTCCACATAATATTTACAATTATAATTTGTTATGCACCAACCCTTGCAGTTAAGTGGACAATCAGTTTTTACTTTTTCTTTCAGCGTTGAACAAAACTTACTTAACTCTTTTGGTCTATCAAAGATTTCAAGATTATCAATGTGCCACGCATAACCGTTTTTGAAGTTAAGATAGTCGCAACATCTAAATAATGATATATTTGCTTTTCCTATTAATTCTTTTGAGTGTTCTTCCATTTTAGAGAAGTTTTTATTTACCTTTATTTCTTCCACCTTATTAAGGGCGAACTTTAACCCCACTTTTCCAACAAACTTTTTGAAAAACTTTCTTTCATTTTCGGGTATTTCCATTAAGTCTTTTTCAAAGTTGGTTTTGCTTACCACTTCATATACATCTCCAACAAAATCTTTTGGGGCAGACTTCCTTATTTCGACAGTCTTAATCCCTTTATATGTGAGATAAAAATATTTTAATCTAATAGTTAGTATTATGGCTTTCATAATAATTCCTCTTTCGTTAAAGCCCAAGTTTTGCCATAGTCTTTGAAATATTTATAAGTGTGATAGTCGCATACGATAGTGTTTTTATGAATAGTAATAGGTCTTAATTTGCTTATCTTTTCAACACCCATATCTTTATATTTATAATAAACACCACTCTTTAATGCCTTAAATAAAGTAATCAAATCAATGCCAAGTTCTTCTTCTATATCTTCTAATTGACCGAGTTTGAGTTCTTTTTGTTCGTTATCGGTCATAAGAACTTTATTTTTTTGATAAGATAATAATTCTTTGACCTTATCTTTTTTCGTTAATCTCATAGCAACACCTCTTTCAATAAATTATATTGTTCTTTCTTTAATGCTTGGTTTTCCCCAACACCAAGATTATATTTAGAGCAATTTTCGCTTCTAATAAGCCAATCAATATCAACTCTTTTCTCTTTGATAATCTCTAGTGCTTTGAGTTTCTTATTTTCAATTATGCCTTTGCTGTTGATTCCATAATTATCAATAACATCAAACTTATTGTCTTTTGTATCAACCAAGCAATAAATATTGTCAATAAACATTAAGGCATAGTTGCTATTTTTTTTAAGTTCTTCGCAAACTCTCCAAGTTTCAAAATAAGTTTCATCAAGATTTTCATTGTTTTCTTTTGTTCGAGTAATGTTTTCATTTTGGGTTTTAATTGTTGTTTCAAAGAACGCAATCATCTGGTTTGCAGAAACGATATCGTTGTTAACGCTCATGTGGTTAGCGTTCAAACGTTTGATTTCAAACTCGACGCTTTCTGTTTGTTCTTTAAGTTTTTTTAATTCTCCATCGTTCATCAGTTTTTCGATTTCTTCGATTTGAGAACTGTAATCAGTCATTTTTTCAGAAACTTCTATTAATTCATTTTCCATTGAATCAAGTTTTTTAGAAATTTCTTCAATCTTAGGTTCTGTAGTTTTGATAATTTCAGTTTTTTCATCAATAGAAGCTTGGTTAGTATCAAAGTCTTTG
>JAZUCB010000155.1:0-3864 GCA_045638985.1 Clostridia bacterium | reverse complement strand
GTTGAAGAATAAACTCTATTAACGAATGAGCTTTCTAAATACCAACCAGCAAATGTGTAACCTGATTTTGATGGAGTTGGTAATGTTCCAAATGTTTCACCAACAACAACCTTTTTAGAAGCTGTTGTGTTTCCTGATGTTGCACCGTTATATTCGAATGTAACAACGTATTCAACTTTCACTGGAGCATTTTGAATCCATTTTGCATAAACAGTTGCATCTTCTTCTAATTCAACAACTGTTGAAGAATAAATTCTATTAACGAATGTGCTTTCTAAATACCAACCAGCAAATGAATAACCTGATTTTGAAGGAGTTGGTAAAACACCATAAGATTCACCAACAACAACTTCTTTAGAAGCAATTGTGTTTCCAGATGTTGCGCCGTTGTAATCAAAAGTAATTCTTACAACTTCTTCTTCAACAACGTTAAATGAGAAATCATCATCAACTGGAATTTTTGAGTAGTCAATAACTGGGAATCCATCGTTTTTGCCAGCAACGAATTGCCAAACATTATTGAAATCCCACATTCTTGTTTCATCGCCAATTTCTCTTGAATATAAAACGCTTTCATTTTTTAAACCATCATGAGAATAGCCTTGAACATAATATTTAGCATCTTCTTTAGAAATTTCTGAAGTTGTGCCATTTGTTTGAGTTAAATATTCTTTACCAACACCATCGAAGCCATTAGCATTTTTTGCACTGTAATAGCATCCGATGATTTTATTTGCAGTTACCCCATCAGCAACTTGCATATCATTATTTCTACCAATAACGCCACCAACAACTGCACCACTACCGATTAAATCTTTGTTGATAACCATAATTGAATAAGCATCTTTAATATTTCCACCATAAACAGCTGATGCTTGAGCGAATTCGTTAATACCAACGATTCCACCAAAAACAGCTGAATCTTTTAATGCAACCTCGCCTGTTGAATAAACGAAAACAACAATGCCAGCTTTGTTTTGAGCAACGATTCCACCAACAACGGCGTCTGTTCCAACAACAGCTTCACCATCTCTGCCAACAACTAAGTTTGCAGAACTTCTGTTAATTCTTGCTATTGATTGACCTTCACCAGTTAAAGTTGAAACGTTTTGTGCAACAACACCACCAATAAAGTTTGCATCTGCGTTGATTTCTGCACTAACAACTTCAATTCTTTCAACCACGCCATAGTTATAAGCGCAGATTGTTCCAATGCTATTGAATTCGCCAGTTGCAAGGAAGTTTTCAATTTTTAAATTGTAAACAGCACCAGTTGGCAACACTGAATTGAATAATCCTGCATTAGTCCAATCAGCAACAACATAATTTTCTTCTGCTGAATTATTTAATGTGTATAACTCTTGATCTAAATAAAGATTTTTAATTGTGAAGCCATTTCCATCGAATCTGCCACCAAGATTGCCTAATGGTCTAAAATAACCATAGCAAACTTCGCTCATATCGATATCGCTCATTAATTTGTAGTTTTTATCTAATGTGTATTCACCGGTTCCAATTAATGCAAGTTTTTCAGCGCTATCAATATAGAATGGAGCTTCTAAACTACCATCACCAACTAAAACATCGCAATATAAGTTTTTATATTTAGCGTTAGTTGTTTTAACGTTGATTCTTGCAACACCACCAGAAACAGCAGTGAACACTCCTCTGCCTTCATCATAGGCAAGAATATCTTCATTGCTAGATGAAACAGTTAAACTTGTTCCCTTTTTTCTATTTTGGATGTTAACTCCTAATTCGAATTCATCCCCAACCTTAGTATATAAAGTTGAAGCTGAAAGAGTTATTCTTTCTTGATTTCCAACGAAAAAGAAAATAGCAAATCCCGCTGAAATAACAAGAACAGCAACAAACAAACATACTAAAAATTTCTTCATATTTCCACCTTCTTAAAAATATTTTTCCGAACTTATTATACAATCAACTTCGAGCTTTGTCAATACCCAATTTTTAGACCACAGCAAGAAATGTTAATTGATAATTCGTTCAATTAAATCTTAAGTATAAAATAAATTCTTATTCTATACTTACATTATTATAACATATATATGCAAAAAAAGCAATAGGGTTTTATTTTTAACAAAATCCTTGAAAAAAAGCCTAAATAAAGCAAAAAAAATAACCAAACATCAAGTTTGGCTATTTTAAATTATCTTCTTCTATCATCATCCTCATCGTCTTCATCGTCTTCAGAATAATAATCATCTTCATCTTCTTCATCATCAAAAGAATCATCATCCATTAATGAATCATTAAAATCTTCATCAACATCATTAAATTCTTCATCGCCCATCAAATCATCTTCTTCATCTGCAAAATCATCATCTAAATCTTCAGCAAATTGAGAATCTAATTCTTCATCTATTTCATCATCTGTTTCAACTGGAAGAAGATCTAAATCGTCATCTTCATCTGCTTTATCAACAAATGTTCTCCAATCAACATCTTCATCTTTTGAACTTGTTGAATTTTCTTCTAAACACATTGCGCAAATGCTTTCACCATCTTGAAGATAGTTAGTTTTGCACATTGGGCATAATTCCATCTCTTCATCCATGAAATCATCATATTCAAAATCATCTATTGCACCAGCTTTCATCTCTTTTTTGCAAACTTCGCAATATTTATCTTTTTTCAAGATATAATTCAATTCGCACCTAGGGCACTTAACATAAACTGGTCTCTTATTATCATCCATAATTAAAAACAACCTTTGCTTTTTATTTTCGAAATTCTAAAAAATTTCGTACACTATTATAATTACTAAACACTAACTTGTAAATCATTTTAAATGATTTTTTTAAATATTATTTAAATTGATTGCTCAACAAAATTAACTAACTCTTCGCTTATGCTTTCAATTGACCTAATTTGATTGTTTTCAACGCATTTAATTATTTTATATCCCAATAATTCAGCAACTTCCAAATATGCGTTTTCAACCCTTAACAAATATTCCTCATCTTTTTCATGCTCATCAACTATTTCTTGCCTACCAGCCTTTAAAATCCTTGAAAATTCACTAGGCATATACAACAAAATCTTAATATCAGGCTTTGGAAGTTCTAACAAATTATATTCTAATTGAATCAAAAAGTTGTATAAATTATATCTTTCTTCTTTATCTAAAATTTTTGCACCATTATATGCGATATTGCTATCAATATATCTATCTAAAATCACGTGATTATCTTTTAACAATTCTTTAACTTTGCCAATGTTATAAACCCTATCTGCTGCATTAAGCAAACTTGCCACTTTAGCATCAACGTTTGAAGCCCCTTCAGGAAAAAAGCCTTTACCATTTCTTCCTAAATAACATTCTCCAACAATTCTTCCTGTTGGACTTTCGTAATTAGGAAATTTAAAACATTCAACATTTATATTTTTTTCACGCAATTTGCTGATAAGTAATTTTAATTGAGTGCTTTTTCCAGCACAATCAGTTCCTTCAATTGTAATTAGTTTATTCATAATTCATCCTCTGTTTTTTATTTTACTATTTTTTCTAACTCATTAATAGCCCATTTAAGCTCGTTAAAAGCATCGATATATGGTTTATCACTAGATAAATCAACTCCAGCTTTTTCTAATAATTTTAAAGGAAAATCACTTCCGCCACCCTTTAGCATTTCAAAATATTTTTCTTTTGCTTTGGGTTCGTTATTTAATATGTTTTTTGCAATAGAAATTGCACTTATCATACCCGTGGCATATTTAAACACATAAAAGCTATTATAAAAATGGGGAATCATCATCCATGCATAACAACCATCATCAAAGGTTTTAACTTCTTTACCACTATAAATTTCGTTTAAGTGTGCATAATGATTATTTAAAATT
>JAZUCB010000154.1:0-8422 GCA_045638985.1 Clostridia bacterium | reverse complement strand
GAAACTAATCAATATGCGTTGAGGGTTATTCAAAAAACACCAAGCCAAAAGGTTTTAGAATTTAAAAATGATATTTATAACAAAATGGCTAATGTTTCTAATGGTGATTTTGAAGAAATTGGAACAAAAATTACTGAATATGCTGATAACACCGGAATTCATGATGAATATGAAATGGAGAGAATTAACAGTGTTAAAGATTTTATATATCAAACATTTGCAGAATGTGGTTTTGTGTTTGATAAGGGTGAAATGTGTGAATAGTAATTAACAAATTAAGGGGAAATTAATTATGAAAGATTTAGTGAAAGGTGAGAATATTGGTAAAAAGTTAGTTGCATTATCTGATGTTATAAATGGAGAATCTATGATTGAAGATAATGAAGCAACTATATATTTTAGAGCTGGGCAGGTTATGGGTTTGCTAACAGATGGTTCGGTTGAAGAGTTGGATATTGCTAAAGATACAATTGAAGAGATGAGAGTTAAGTATAATGCTGAAATAGAAGCTTTAAGTGGTGCAGATACGTCTTTTTTAGAAAGTCAAGTGGAAGCTTGCAACACAGCAATGGGCTTATTAGATGGATTTTTAAATGACGGGGCAATTGATATTAGCAGTTTTTGTAACTCAAGCAATGAGGCTGAACTTATTGATTAATTATATTAATAAAATAAACTAGTATACTTTATGGAGGTTTAAAATGAGTATTGGTGTTAATTTTGAAGATGATTATAAAATGGAAGGTTATGACTTAGGTGAAGAAGTTGTGAAATTGGCTTCTGCAAATAGATTTGGTGAGTTTTTTGCGCCAAAAGATATATTAAGAGAGCTTCGCATGAATGAGGCTGTGAGCGATTTACTTGGAAATAAAACAGGTGAGGAATTGAATGCTGCTAGAAAGTATGTTTTAAGTTTGAGGGATCATTATGATTTTGTTTATTCAAGGGTTCGCTCTGAGAAAGCGCAAGCAAATGCTGGCGAAAATTCTGATATCTGTTCTGATGCGTTAGGTTTTATAGATAGATATTTAACTAAACAAATTTCGCAAGAAGATCAGTCGCAAGATTGTGAGGTTGATGTTGTTTCTGAAGGCAATGATTGCTCTACGTTGTAAGCTTTAATGCATAGTTGTTTTATGTTTGAATAAAAGAAGAAAAAAATTGGGGTTTTTATGAATAAAGCTGAAAGATTGGTTGAAAATCTGTTATATTTTGCAGAGATGGATTTGCTTATTAAAGAAAAAATAGGGAAGGTTAATGATACCCTGTTAAGGCGTGATGCAGATAAAAACGATAAAGATGCTAGAAACACGATGGGTGTGTTTGATGAAAGTGTTGCCGACGAGGCGTTTTACATGTTGTCAAATCGTAAAGCTGAGGTTGAGGCTGAAATGGAAAAAAATAACACTCCAGAGTTGTTTAAAAAGAATTTGATTTTAAACACAGCACAAGATTATATTTCAGATTACTATTTGTGTTTAAATGGCGATGGTATGGATCAATAAAAATAAAAAATAGTTAGCATGTAAGTTGATTTATGCTAACTATTTTTTGTATATTTAATTAATTTTTGTTTTATTTATCTTTGAATAATTATTCAACCTCAATATGTTGTTCTGGATACCATGCAGGGGTGCAGGGAAGTCCTAATCGCATATTTCCTTCCCAATAATATTTTTCATTCATGTCGATTAAAACAACATCGTCTTGTTTTAAATTGTATGTTTTTCCATCAACAACAAGTTTTCCAGAACCGCTTAGAACGTGTGCCATTTCTTTGCATTTTAAATTAACTGCAAATCCCCCCCCTAGGGAATCTGCCGTTAACGTCAACTATGCAATAATTAATATCTTTATCTTCAATATTATATTCATAAGTTGTGTTAGTTTCTTTTTTGAAAACTTCACAATCGCTAAAACTTTTATAAATCATGATTAAACTCCTAAATGTTAATTCAATAAGATAATATCAAAAATTTATTAAATTTAATACTAAAATTAAACAGTTTAAAATAATATTTTGTTTAACTATAATAGTAAAAAATTATGATTTTAAAAAGTTTTTTCAATTATTGGTTCTTCATCTAAAGGTTGCCAAGCTGTTTCGCTTTTTTTAGCTCGCCAAAACGCTTCAAAAAATGATTCTGGCAAAACACCATCGTTGCGCCTATCATTAAAAGTTCTATAATTTCCTTTAGAATCAATAGTCCAAGCGGTTGATTGATTTTCGCCAGTTTCATAAACGCCAAATAGATTGCAATTATCAAAAATAAAATCACCTGAAAATGTTTGAATAACTTTTTGAATATCATTTTTAGATAATTGCTCTGAAAAACCAAGATGTTCTAAAACTTTAGTTATTTTCCAACATTCCGTTACGGAAATATTAGATATTAGGCAGGTTTGATCGTCTGAAATATTATAAACGGGGTAAGGCTGGCAATTGTTTGCAATATCGTGAGCTAATTTGTTTTCATCTAAAACAAATAAAATATTTCTATGTTTATCATCAAGTATGGAATAATGAAGATTTCCAGTTATATCATGTTCTCTTCCGTAGAATTTTCTTAATGCAACGTGGGTTGGAAGATTTTCAAAATCATATATTCCTTTTGGTTGGTAAACTACTCTGGATTTATTTATTAGTGAAACTTGACCAAAATAAATATCATCTCTTTTTATTGATTCATTGTTATTTTCCATATTATAAACTCCGATATAATCATATCATAAATATTAAAAAAAGGAAATACCAAAGTAAAATTTGTTTTAGGATATATTTTCTTGAGCACTGTCTTAATAGGTTACCACAATTCTAATTTGTTTTAAATATAGGGGCAGGATTATCATTACTAATAATTTTAATTTGGGTATTGAAATTGGAATGCCAATATGATATATTAATTTATAGAAATTTAAAGGTGGATTATAACATATGAATATCAATTATTTTATAAATCAGGCTAATGAGCAATATAAGGTTAATGGTAGGGATGAAAAGTTTGAAAGAATTGAGAGTTTAGTTCTTTCTAAAAATAACCCTTATTATAGCATGGTTTTTGCTAGAGATGTTGAAGGTGCTGATGTTAAAAGTATTCAAAGTCAAATTATTAATTCAGGAAATTTTAAATATATTTATGAGTTTGGGAAATTAGATGTTTCTGATTATTCTGTTGCTCCTAATACTTGGGGTAATTTTAAATGTACTGTTGAAAATTTGCCTGAAGATTTGCAGGCAGTTGTTCAAGAGGTTTGTAAAGATAAAGTGATGATTTATTATAAAGATGGTTTTTTTGTTACTAGAGAAGGAGAAGATAGAACGCCTCATTTTTATATTGATGAAGAAACTTTTGATAATTTGAATAGCAAAATTGCTAATAATGAACCTATTTGGCCGAAGTATTTATATTATGCAGTTGAATCAAATAACTATGATTTGGTTAAAAAGATTTTAGATTATGATAATATGGACGTTTGGTATAGTTTGCAAAAGTTCAAGTATGGTGAGGAATTTTATGTGGAGCATGGCAATAACATTTTACTTGCAAGCCCTTACACAACTTTAGGCTATGAAGCAACTGGAATTTCAGATTCTAGAATTTTGGCAATGCTAATAGAAAAGGGATGTTCTCCAGAATTTAGGTTAGGGGTTAATCCAGTTTATAATGCTGTGCAATATGGAACGCTTGAAAACGTTAAATATATGGTTGAGGAATTGGGTATAAAGATAAACGAGGATGATAATGTTTCTTGTAATTGTGGAATTTATAGAACTTATTCAGATGTTCAGCTTTCATATATTTTAGGGAAAAAGGATGTTTTTGAATATTTCCTAAGTAAAGGCGTTAAAGTTGATAATAACGTGTTTGAATGGTATAGCGTTTTAAAAGGAGCTGGTTTAAATCCGGATGATTTTGCTGAGAGAGGAACAATAAGGGAATATATTGAGGCAACAAATGATGTTGAATATTTAGAATTGATTAATAGTGAAAGTTATCAAACAGCTTTAAAAGAGCGAGAAGAAAGAGATGCGCTTGCCGAAGAAAAAGCAAAGCAAGAACTGGAAGCAATATTAGCTGATGAAGATTCTCAAGAAGAAATTTGGGTTGATTATAATGAATATGATGAAGATGAGGATGAGTTGCCTCTTCCATATTAAAAATTTTATAAAGTTAATAAGTTAAAACTTATTAACTTTTTTTATTTATACAAAAAAACACTTAATTAAGTGCTTTTGGGTAATGATTAATAAAATATATGAATTAAAAGTGTGGTTTTCTTATTTGTTAGGGCGAAGATAAAAAACTTTTGACTTATAATTTATTTAATACTATTAACTTTTTGATTTTATTTTTTCACTTCAAAACAAATCTGAACTAGAGAAAAGTTGAGAATGAAGGGGCGAAGGTAAAAAATAAACAAAAAAAGCCTTAGTTTAAAACTAAGACTCTTTGGTGCTGAAGACCGGAATCGAACCGGTACGGTATCGCTACCGCAGGATTTTAAGTCCTGTGCGTCTGCCTGTTCCGCCACTTCAGCATAATTATTGGAGGCACCACCCAGATTTGAACCGGGGAATGAAGGTTTTGCAGACCTTTGCCTTACCGCTTGGCTATGGTGCCACGTAGTAATAATATATTCAAATGCTTAAAGTATTGTTAAAAAAAATTGGAGCGGAAGACGAGATTCGAACTCGCGACATTCGCCTTGGCAAGGCGACGCTCTACCACTGAGCCACTCCCGCATATAAATTTTTTAAATGCCTGTTTAAGTTATTTAAACAGGCATAATTTTGGTGGGAGTTATAGGGCTCGAACCTATGACCTCCTGCTTGTAAGGCAGATGCTCTCCCAACTGAGCTAAACTCCCGTATGAAATACTTTAATAATATAGCAAATGTTTTTTTAAATTGCAAGAGATTTTTTAAAAAAAAATAAAAAATTTTAAATTCTTAATTTTGAATTGTTTTGTGGTGGAGTGTTTTAATGTTTTGTTGTAATTTTAATTTTATTAGAATTGGCTTAAATTCAAATGATTTGGGCGAGGTCGTTGTTGTTTGCTAGTTGCTTTTTATTTTTAAATTTGATATGATGCTTAATTATTAAGTTGGCAAATAATTAAATTTATTATATATTAATTATTAAATAACTTTTAAAATGAAGTAAAACTTGTTATAATCAATCATATTTTAAAGGGGTGTTTATGGCAACAAACAAAAGAAAATATAATAAAGTTAAAAAAGAAGTTAAAAAGCAAGTTAAAAAGATGAGCCCTAAAACTATTTTAATTGGTTTGCTTGTGATTTTTTCTTTGTTGGTTATAGGTTTCGTTGGGGCCTTTATTTATAACGATTGTGATTTTAATAAAACTAAAACTTTTATAATCGATTTATTTTATCATCAATGCAGATATAACGAAGATGAATATTATTCTAGCAACACTTATCATTGGCATAAATGCACTAAATGCGGTGAAGAAGTTGCAAAAACAACTCACACATGGATTAAAGATGAAACTTCAGAAGATGATGGTGCTTATATTTGCACTCTTTGTGGTAAAACAAAATCAATTTCAAGACCAACTGGGCAAACAACAGTTGTTGAAACTTTAGACGATTTGAAAATCCATTTTGTTGATGTTGGTCAAGGTGATTGCATTATAATTGAATTCCCAGATGGAAAAAATATGATTATTGATTCGGGTGAGAATAGCGGTGAAAACGAAAATGCAATTTCAGCCTATGCAAGTAAGTTGCATATAACAAAATTTGATTATATGCTTTTAACTCATCAAGATTCAGATCACGTTGGAAATATGGACTACGTGTTTGAAAAATTTGAAATTGGTTATGTTTTTAAGCCTTACACGCTTTCTGCCTACGATAATGATGTTAATAATTATGGTGTTGATGATTTAGTTGATGGTTTAAATGAAGGAAACACTGGTTCCGATGCTTTCGTTAGCACAACTCAAGCATATTTTAAATTCTTGCTTGGTATTCAACTTGAAGGTTGTGGTTATGAGAGTTTTAATTTAGATAGTGACTTTTCTAATAAAGTTAAATATAACAATGTTGAATATGAATATAAATTTGATTTTTTAACCCCAACTGCTGATGTTCAAGATGTTAAATATGAAGATCCAAACGACTATTCTCCAATTTGCGTTTTAGAATATGCTGGAAAAAAGATTTTGTTAACTGGAGATGCTGAAAAAGAAGCTGAAAATGAGTATGTTGCAAGATACGGAAATTCCATTAATATTGATGTTTTAAAAGTTGGTCATCACGGAAGTTTAACTTCTAGTCAAGCATCTTTTCTTTCTGCTATAGATCCTGAAAGCGCTGTTATTTGCGTAGGTGAAGGTAATAAACATAATCACCCAAGGCAAGAAACGCTTGATAGATTAGATGCTTATATGGGTGCAACTGGCAAAATTTATAGAACAGATAATAATGGTGATATTAAATTAAGTATTACAATGAATGGGGAAATGAGTTATGAAGTTGAAAAATCATCAACTCAAGAAGAAAATAGAATAGGAATCACTGTAACTGCGTTTTATAATAATGATATTGTGATTATTAGAGAAGATGAGTTTATTTTTGATGAATCAAAAATAAAAAAGGTGGCTTAATATGAAAATAAAAGATTATCTTGGAAGTATTTTAGAAAAAGTTTTTGAAAACTTGAATATTAATAAAGATTTAGCAAAAGCAACTTTTTCTGAAAAAGAAGGGGTTGATTTGCAATGCAATGCAAGTTTTGTAATTGCTAAAGAATTAAGAAAGTCTCCAATTGAAGTGGCGAATTTAATTGTGGAAGAATTTAATAAAATTAATCAAGAATTTGAAATTTCTGTTGCAAATCCTGGGTTTATAAATTTTAAAATTTGCGATTCGTTGCTAACTAAAATTGCAAATGATTCATTGAAAGATGATAGGTGCAATGTTCCAAAGTTGAGCAAAACAAAAAAGATGATTTTAGATTATGGTGGCGCAAACGTTGCAAAACCTTTGCATATAGGGCATATGCGTTCTGCAATTATTGGTCAAGCATTAAATAGATTAAATCAATTTTTAGGGAATACTGTTATTTCAGATGTTCATTTAGGTGATTGGGGACTTCAAATGGGTTTAACAATTGCACAATTAATGGATGATTTTGATATGGGTTATTATTTTGGTGAAAATAAGCCAAAAGTTGAAATAACCGTTGAAATGCTTGATGAGGCATATCCTAAAGCATCTGCACGCAAAAAAGAAGACGAAGAATTTATGGAAAGAGCAAGTAACATTACTTTGCTTTTGCAACAAAAAGCCAAAGGTTATTATGATATTTGGCAAGAGTTTTGGAAAGTTAGCGTTGATATGGTTAGAAATTCATATTTGAATTTCAGGGTTGACTTTGATTTATGGAATGGAGAAAGCACAGTTAATGATTCTGCAAATGAATTAATTGAAAATATGAAGAAAACAGGTTTAATTCATGAGAGTAATGGTGCATTTATCATGGAAGTTGAAAAAGAAGGTGATAAAGAACCAATGCCACCTGCATTAATTCAAAAACATAACGGCGCACAGATGTATATAATAACAGACGTTGCAACTATTTGGGAAAGATGCAAACAATATAAAGATTTAGATAAAATTCTTTATTTAACAGATAATAGGCAAGGTTTGCATTTCAAACAAGTTTTTAGGGTGGCAGAAAAAGCAAAATTATATCCTGAAAACGTTGAATTAGAGCATATAACATTTGGAACTGTTAATGGAAAAGATGGTAAACCTTTCAAAACCAGAGATGGTGGCACTGTTAAATTAGATGATGTTTTTGAGATAATAACATCAAAAGCTTATGAAAAATTAAAAGAAAATAATATGGAGCCAGATTATGAACTTGCAAAGAAAATTGGTCTTTCAGCATTACTATTTGGTGATATGATTAATGTTATTTCAAAAGATTATATGTTTGATTTCGATAAATTCTGTTCATTTGATGGTAAAACTGGGCCTTATTTGCAATACACAGCTGTGAGAATTAAATCACTACTAGCAAAAGCAGGGTTTAATGGTGGTATTCAAGTTGAAGTTAATAACGATTATTTAAGAAAAATTGTTATTCAATGCTTAAAAGTTTATGATAGTTTATTTGTTGCTTATAACGAGAATTCATTAAACTCAATTTGCTCTGCACTTTTTGATTTAGCAAGTTGTTTTTCAAATTTATATAATGATGTTAAGATTTTAAAAATTGAAGATGAAATAGAGCGAAATAATTATTTAGCAATCTGTTCTCTTGTTTATAAAACTTTAGAGTTGGGATTGGGAATAATTGGAATTGAGATTCCAGAATATATGTAAATAAAAAATGCTGGCAAAGTTTTAATTTAGCCAGTATTTTTTTTCTTATTAATTTTTGTT
>JAZUCB010000153.1:0-5086 GCA_045638985.1 Clostridia bacterium | reverse complement strand
AGAAGAATTTAATAAGGCATTATTTATTTGGACATAATTTAAACTAATTCAACTTCGGAATAAAAAAAGTTTACTTTTTATGGTAATTAGTTTATACTTAATTATTATAATGTAATATATAATCATTTTTAGATTGAAAGGGTTTATATGGCTGTTAAAGAAGAAACAAAAAAGAAAAAAACTAGTAGTTCAACTAATAAAAAAGTTAATAAAAAAGACGTTGTTGAGAAGCAAGAAAAAGTTGAAGAAGTTATTGAAAATAATAGCGACTTAGTTCAAGTTATTGAAGCTGAAGGGCTTGAGGGTTTGCAGAAAAAACAAACCACAACAAAAGAACAACCTGAGGGCAAAAACCATTCAGAGATTGATTATCAGATGACAATAATTAGGCGTGAAGAAAAAAGAAAGAAAAAAGATAAAGAAGAAGCAAAAGATTGTGTTAGGTATAATCCATCTATTAAAGAGGGGTTAAATAGTTCTCAAGTTGATGAAAGAAATGAAAGTGGATTAGTGAATCTTGTTGAAGATAAAAACAAAAAATCTTATGCAAAAATTATTTTCTCAAATATTTTCACATTCTTTAACTTGCTTTGCTTCATTGTTGCAGGTGCCTTAATTGCTGTTGGGGCTTTTTCGAATATTTTCTTTATATTTATTGTTTTGGCAAATATCCTAATAGGAATTATTCAAGAATGTAAGGCAAAGAAAACAATTGAAAAAATTAAAATTGTAACCAGCCCAACCATTAGGGTTATTAGAGATAAAGTTGAGCAAGAAATTCAGGCGAATCAATTGGTGCTTGATGATATTATTCTTTTATCAACAGGAAAGCAAATTCCTGCCGATTGTATTGTTTGCGAGGGCGAGGTTGAAGTTAATGAAAGTTTGTTAACTGGTGAAAGCGTTCCAATTAAAAAGAAAAAAGGTGATTTGTTGTTAGCAGGGAGCTTTATTGTTGGAGGCAAATGCTTTGCAAAAGCTGAAAAGGTTGGTTCGCAAACTTATGTTTCAAAACTTTCAAATAAAGCAACAAAATTTAAAAAGCCACAAAGTGATTTGTTAAAAAGTATGAATTTGGTTATTAGGCTTGTTGGTATTGTTATAATTCCTTTGGCTATAATAACTTATTTAAATGTTAGCAAAATCAATTCAGATATTGTTTTTTGCATAAAAAGAACAGCTGGAGTTATAATTGGTGTTATTCCAAGTGGAATGTTTTTATTAACTAGTTTGGCTCTTGCAGCAGGGGTTATTAAACTTGCAAAAAAGAGAACTTTAGTTCAAGATTTATATAGTATTGAAATGTTGGCAAGAACAACCGTTCTTTGCCTAGATAAAACTGGAACAATAACAGATGGAACAATGAAGGTTAATACTGTTGTTCAAGTTGATCCAGAATTTAATGTTCCTGTTGGAGATGTTGTTGGGTCTATGTTAACTGCTTTAGATGATAACAACTCAACTTCAAGAGCGTTGTCGAATCACTTTGGATATAGCAAAGAATTTACTGCTAAAACTATATTGCCATTTACTAGCAGTAGAAAATTAAGTGCTGTAACATTTAAAAATGGTGAAACATATGTTTATGGTGCGCCTGAATTTGTTTATAAAACTAAAAATAAAACACTTGAAGCACAAATAAAAACCTATGCATCTAAAGGCTTTAGAGTGTTGCTTCTTGCAAAATGTGATCATGAAATTGAAAATGACAAGTTGCAAGGAAATAAACATCCAATTGCTTTGATAGTTATTGAAGACCATATTAGAGATGATGCAGAAGAATCTATTAAATGGTTTAATGATAACGGAGTTGACATAAAGATTATTTCTGGGGATAACCCAATAACCGTTAGCGAAGTGAGCAAAAGAGTTGGTGTTTTAAATGCAGATAAATATGTTAGCTTGGAAGGGTTAACAGAAGAACAAGTGTTGATGGCTGTTGATAAATACACTATTTTTGGAAGGGTTACTCCTGAGCAAAAATGTATTATTGTTAGAGCTTTAAAGAATAAAGGGCATAAAGTTGCCATGACTGGTGATGGAGTGAATGATATTCTTGCGTTAAAAGAAGCAGATTGTTCTATTGCTATGGCAAGTGGATCAGAGGCTGCAAGGCACGTTAGTAATTTGGTTTTATTAGATAGCAACTTCTCATCAATGCCAAGTGTTGTTGCAGAAGGAAGAAGAGTTGTTAACAACGTTCAAAACTCATCTTCATTATTCTTAATGAAAACAATTTTTGTTGCGTTAGTTGCGTTAATAACTCCACTTTTAGGAATAAGTTATCCTTTCATAACCAATCATTTAATGTTGTTAGAATTCTTTGTTATTGGTTTGCCATCATTCTTCTTGGCATTGCAACCAAACTCTGATAGGATTAATGGTGACTTCTTGCGAAACTTGCTTGCAAAATCATTGCCAGCAGGATTATTATTCTTTGTTGGATTCTTAGCTTGTTTCTTAGTTTATACGCTTGGAATTGTTAATATGGCAGAGTATGTTACTATGGCATCTTTAACAGTATCTTGCACTGGTATGGTTGTGTTGTTGAGGCTATGTAAACCCTTTAATGCGTTTAGAGGATTCTTATATATATCGTCACTAATATTAATTGGATTAGCGATGTTTATAGTTCCGTTTGGTTTCTTCGAATATGTTTCATTATCTTTGCAAAATGTTTTATTTATTGTTGTGTTTGTTCAAGCTTCATATCCTGTTTATTCAACGTTTGTTAAATGGTTTGATTTGAGTCAGGTAAATAATAAAAATAATCAATAGGAGTTAGCATGAGAGCTAAAAAGAAAATTTATAATATTAAAAATATTAACGATAAGATCACAGAAGATTCAAGAAAGTTAATATTAGATACTGAAAGTAAATATAGAGGTCAGCTTTTTGCTTTAGCAGATAAAATTTTGCAAAGAAGAAATGTTAACATGGTTTTGTTGGCTGGTCCATCTTGCGCAGGAAAAACAACTTCTGCAAGGCTTTTAAAAGAAATTTTTGAAAAAAGAGGCAAGCATGTTGTTACAATTTCAATGGATGATTTCTTTATTGATAGAGATAAAACTCCATTGTTGCCAAATGGATTAAAAGATTATGATAATCCAAAAGCAATTAACACAATGCAGATGAAAGAGTGTTTTGAAAAATTATACAAAACAGGAAAGGCTATGTTTCCTATTTATGATTTTAAAACTGGTAAAAACATTCCGGATTCAGTTGAAATTGAATTAAAATATAACTCAATTATTATATTTGAAGGTTTGCATGTTTTAAATCCATATATTTTAAATAACTTGGGTGAAACAAACTACTTCACAATTTATGTTAATGCGATTAGTAATTTCAAATCTAAATCTGAAAAAATGAACACAACAGATATTAGATTATTAAGACGTATGATCAGAGATATGGGAAGAAGAGGAAATTCTATTGAATCAACTTTAAAAACTTGGGAACAAGTTTGTGAGGCTGAAAGAAAATATATTAACCCATATATTAAAAATGCTCAAGAAGTGGTGGACACCACTCACGAATATGAGTTGGGAATATTCAAGCTTGAATTTAATGCTATAATAGAAGGCAATAAAGCTTTCAAGAAGAAAATTCAGTTTTATGACATTCTAAATTCAGTTGCGGATATTGATAAGTCTGAATTGCCAGACACAACCTTAATGTGGGAATTTATTGATATTCCTAAGGTTGAAAAAGTTAAAGAGAAAAAAGAAAAAATTAATGATATTGAAGAAATCACATATGAAAGTTAAAAGGAGATAATTATGGCAGAAGTTTCTATGGAAAAAATAGTAAATTTATGTAAGGCAAGAGGCTTTGTTTTTCCCGGAAGCGAAATTTATTCAGGATTTGCAAACACTTGGGATTTTGGACCAGTTGGTGTTGAATTAAAAAATAATGTTAAAAGAGCATGGTGGAAAAGATTCGTTCAAGAAGATTCAAGCACTTATGGGGTTGATGCAGCAATTTTAATGAACCCTAGAGTTTGGGAGGCAAGCGGCCATACTGCAAGTTTTGCTGACCCTAAAATGGATTGCAAAGAATGTAAAACTCGCCATAGAGCAGATAATTTAATTGAAGATTACAACACAAAGCATGGTGTTGAAATGCCTGTTGATTCAATGACCAATGAAGAAATGAAAAACTATATTGTTGAGCATAACATTAAATGCCCTAAGTGTGGAAATTGTAATTTCACAGATATTAAGCAATTTAAATTAATGTTTGAAACCCATAGAGGAGTTGTTGAGGGTGAAACAGACGTTGTGTTCTTAAGGCCAGAAACATGTCAAGGAGAATATGTTAACTTTTTGAATGTTCAAAGAACTGCAAGAGCTAAAGTGCCTTTTGCGATTGCTCAAATAGGTAAATCTTTTAGAAATGAAATCACTCCAGGAAATTTCTTATTTAGAACAATTGAGTTCGAGCAAATGGAACTTCAAAGATTTTGCAAAGAAGAAGATGGTTTAAAATTTTATGATGAATATAAAAACATGGCTTTTGAATTTATTAAAGATCTTGGGTTAGATGAAAATAAACTTAGATTCCATGATCATGATAAATTAGCGCATTATGCTAAAGCCGCTTGCGATATTCAATATAAATTTCCCATTGGTTGGCAAGAATTAAATGGTATTCATCATAGAGGAACATGGGATTTAAGTCGTCATCAAGAATATAGTGGAAAATCAATGTTATATTTAGATCCTTTCACAAACGAAAAGTTTATTCCATCAGTTATTGAATATTCAATTGGTGCAGATAGGTTAACTTTGGCTTTGATGTGTGAGGCGTATGAAGAGCAAGAATTAGAAAATGGTGAAACAAGAGTTGTTATGCACTTCCATCCTGCAATTGCTCCTTATAAAGTTGCAGTGTTGCCTCTTCAGAAGAACTTAAGTGAAAAAGCAACTGAAGTTGCTAATATGTTAAGAAAGAATTTTATGATTGACTATGATGAGGCTGGAAGCATAGGAAAAAGATATCGTCGTCAAGATGAAATTGGAACACCATATTGTGTAACAATTGATTTTGATTCTTTGGAAAACAACACTGTTACTATTAGAGA
>JAZUCB010000152.1:0-4431 GCA_045638985.1 Clostridia bacterium | reverse complement strand
ATAAAATACCACCATCTCTTTTTGGTTATAGCAATATGACAATCATATCAGATAGCATGCTAGCTGATGGTTTTAAAACCGGCGACACAATTGTTGTGAGAAAAGTAAACACTAAAACATTAAACATTGGAGATAATATTGCATTTTATCTTTACGCCAATAACTATCAACAATTTGACAAGAACCAAGCTGTTATTGTTAATAAAGAACCGTCGACTCACAACCACAAGGTTAATATTTCTCAACTAATTGGTATTCCAACACCTAAAATAAAAGAAGCTATTAACTCTAATTCGAAGCTTATTTTTCATAAAATCACCAAAATTTATATAGATGATTCAGGCGAATTATGGTTTAAAACTAAAGGCTCTTCAAATGAATATGAAGATGCCTGGTATGTTAGCGAATCTATGGTTTTTGGAGTTCACACAACTTCAAAAACAGCCCAAGCAGTTGAAGCTATTTTAACATTTACTTCAAACAATTTATATGTTATATTGCTCCTTAGTTTTTCACTTTTATTAATGCTAATTTTAATAGTTGTTGACTGCGCTAAGAAATTAGAAGTTTATAAACTTATTCAAGATTGTATTGAAGAAAAAAGAAAAATAACTGATAGTATATGCGTTAAAAACCATGTTGGCTTCAATATGGATAAACGCACAAAACTTAAAATTTTAGCACAAGCATCAACTGAAGAGCGAAATGAATATTTAGCTCTTTTATGGGAAGATGGAAGTGCCCCAACAAGCATAAGAAAATATGTTATTAGAAGACAATTTCTATTAAAATCAATGCAGAAAAAACTTGAACTTAATAGAGAATGTGAAAAGATGTTTCATAATGGCGTTAAACCTGAAAAGATTGCCACTTACTATTTAAAAGAAAAATCAAAGCTTGATAAAGCCGAACAAAAATACTTGAAACTACTTAAGAAGATAAAACAAAAAAATAAAAATAACAATCTCAACGAACCTTCATCAAAATTATCAAATTAAATATAAAAAAACAATTCAACTAACTCAATTCGATTTACTTTTAATAATCACAATTTATCTATTACCCTCGTTTAACTTAGGAGAAAATTATGAAAGACAACAATTCTTATTTTAAAAATTTATCTAAAAAAATAAAAATAATTTTTTATGTTGGTATTGCTCTTTTTATCGGCGGCATAATGGGCTTAGAAATTTTTAATCCTTCGAATTTCCCTAACGCTTCGAAAACATTTTATATTTTATTCAATATATCTTCAGTTGTTGGATTCTTAATTGCCATGGGAGTCTCTCTTTTTGCATATTTCAAAAACAAACAATACTCGCAATCTTCTGAAGATGATGAAACAACAATCTCTTCCGAAAACAACGATATAAAAATTGAAAGCAACAACACTAAAACTTCAGAAAAAGAAAACTGCAATGACGATGCTTGTTCATCTCATAATTCCGCATACAACGACGTTTGCAATTATTGCGGAAGTGTGTTAGATAAAAATCAAAGCGTTTGCACTCAATGTGGGCATGCTCAAGAGATTAAATGCAAAAAATGTGGATACATGAATAAAAGCTCAAGCACCTACTGCACCAATTGCGATAGCAAGCTAGATTAAACAAATTATATATGAGAGAAAGTTATGACAAATCCAGAAATTATAATTAAAAAAGCATCTGAAAACGAAATTGAAGATTTTGTTAGCTTAGGTAACCAAGTATGGAGAATTGCTTATAAACACATCTTCCCTGAAGAAGTTTTTATCGAAAACGAAAAAAGAGCACCAATAAAAATTCAAGGAATAAAAGAACGATTAAACGACAATAAATGTTTATATATGGTAGCCAAACACAATGGCAAAATTGTTGGAATTATGCATGGAACATTAACGTCTTACTATGAATATTTTGGAAACAAAGGTTTTGCTGATTTAGTTATACTATATGTGCACCCCAACTATCAGAAAATGGGAATTGCAAATCGATTAAAAGCATCTTTTGAATCATGGGTTAAAGAAAACGGTGTAAATAAATATGTTATTGGAGTTCTAAAAGAAAACGCAATAGCCCGCAAAGTTTATGAGCATTGGGGTGGAAAATTATCGTCTTACACTCAACCTTTAATAAAACTTGAGGTTCCATATGATGAAGTTTTCTACACTTTTAATCTTTAATTTTTTGAAAAAATTTATTAGTATTATTTATTTTTAGTAAAACAAAAAAAAACATATAAATCTAATGTTTGATTATTTCACAAAAGAATTATATGTTTTTTTATTTTGTAATTTAGAAATCCATTCCATCGTCAAACGAAAATATTGATCTGCCATTAAACATTGGACCCCAAGCATCTTCATCGTATTCTTCTTCGGTATCGCTGTTATCAACATCATTCATGGCAGAAACTTCGCTTTTTTCACACACATCATCACCGTTAGCAACACTTTCTTCCTCTTTTTTATTTTGCATATTGAATTTTTGAAATTTCCCCACACTTGGATCAAAAAAATATTCAAGCTCAAAAGGAAGCATAGAAAAATCTTGCATTAAAATATATAATCCATAGCCACCATTCAAATTATTTGATTCTTGCCCAGCTCTTTTGTTTTTTTCCATGTCTATTAATAATAAAGCTGAAAGCCCTTCTAGTGTTGATAAAGACACATACTCAAAGTTTTGTATACTTAACTTATTATTTATATCTCTAAAAGTTCCATCTCTAAACCCAGCAAAAACATCATCAATTAAACCTTCAATAAATGGATCATCTGGAGAAACTTCATATTCTCTAATTAAAAAACTACACAACTGATCATATCTGAAATTTGGCTCTTCTCCTTGTGTAAATTCATTTTTCGAGCTTTTACAAATTATATTGAATGCTTTTTCAAGTTCTTCTATCCTTTTAAGCTGTTTTATATCTCTTTCTTTTGCTATTCCTGTGCAAGCCTTAATGTTTAAATCTGCCACCCAACTTTTTGCTTTTTCAAATTCTAAAAAGTTTTTATTTCCTATTAAATATGAGTTAATATAAGCAATTTCTTGATCCGATAATGTTGAATTTGCCAAACCACCCCAATTATATATGTTCATTTTATTACCACCTTTTAAATAATAGTGTGATTATAACATAGAACAATTCACCTTTCAAGATGTAAATTAATTTTTTTTTAAAACGCCTAAATATATTAATATTGACATTACTTTATTGTTGAATTATAATAATAAATGAAAATTCTATGAACAAGGTGGAAGTTTATGAATAAAGAATTACACGATTTAAATAATTTATATGAAGCTCTTATGAAAAGACCTGAAATGATTTCAACTTACTTCCCAAGAGTTTATAAGCAAAGAGTGAAAACATATGAAACTTTTAAATCTAAGCCAACATCATTTGATGAAAATGAGATTATTTACGAAAATTCATATTTTTCAGATTTAATTGGAAGCATTTTAAAAGACACTAGGCTTAATAATGAAGCATATATGCAATATTTAAAAAGAGGTTTGAGAGCCTACACTCACGCTAAGGACTTAGTTTCAGATAGCGCTTTAGAAACGATTATTGATAACGAAAATGAAATGTTTGGCAATGTGTTATATTCCTTAAAAAGCAAACCTCAAAAAGCTGGTATAAAAATTAAGTATGTTAAAAATACTTTAAAAGATTTAAAAAATATTAAAGAGAATTTATTTCAAACTGACGAATCAACTTCAGAACATACTTCCATTGAAAATGATTCTGAAAAAGTAAATTCACCAACCCACGTAACCGAATGCCAAATTACAGAGCAAAACGACTGCATGGAAGAATAAAAAATCACTATAATAAATTTGTAGCAAACCATTAAAGGTTACTTCGATTTATTATAGTGTTTTTTATTTCAGCTATTAAATACTGAATACATCTTGTTCAGGATCAACTTGGTCCGCTGTTACATTACCAGATAGATTATAATCAATAATTTCCCAAACAGCTTCATTTGTTTTCATTAGATTTGATTGAATAATAGATTTTAATGGATTATATTTGTTTTCTTCAGTTCTTTGACCTTGAATTGGATAAATCCTATCATGAAACGCTTTAAATATTTCGCAGTCGTTTCTGAAAACAACTTCATTTGAGGCCATTGCATACGAAAGAGATGAAATATATTCTTCTCTTTCCTCTGTTGGGATATTAGTTAACGGCAAATCATTAACAAGAAGAAGATAATTAGTTAAAAGCCTTGCTGTTCTTCCATTACCATCTCTAAATGGATGAATTTGAATAAATCTAGCATGGAACTCAGCAACATCTTTTAAAACATCTCTGCCATCTTTAAATGCTGTTTCATTAATCCAGCCAATCAGTTCGGTCATCTTCTTTTCAACATTACCATCCAAACTAGTTTCTAATTTAGCACACTGAGATGTTCTTTCAAGTCGGATCGTAGCC
>JAZUCB010000151.1:0-5032 GCA_045638985.1 Clostridia bacterium | reverse complement strand
TAACTTTAGTTACACTAATCATTCCAGTTACATTAGGATTTTTAAGTTCATAATTAATAATTTCACTTACGGCCTTTTGAATTTCTGTATTTATTACTAAAATTCTATTTCCCATAACACCTCTATTAAATTTGTTTTAATTCGTAACATTCAATAATATCATTTAATTTAATATCATTAAAATTCTTTAATCTAATTCCACACTCATAGCCAAACTTCATAGATTTAACTTCATCTTTTTGTTGTTGAAGAGTTGCTATTTCTGTTTCAGCAATAACCTCATTATTTCTTAAAACACGAGCTTTTGCTCTGTTATTAATAACACCATCTAAAACATACGATCCAGCAATATTTCCAACAGAACTAATTTTAAATATATGTCTGATTTCAGCGTGACCAATAACAACTTCTTCATATTTAGGAGTAACCATACCGCTAATTATATTTGTAATTTCGTCAACAGCATCATAAATAACTCTATAGAACTTAATGCTAACTTTATTTTTATCAGCTAAATTCCTAGCATTTGCTTCAGGCTTAACATTAAATCCAATAATAATTGCTTGGCTAGCTTGAGCCAACAACACATCACTTTCATTAATTCCACCAACAGAATCATGAATACAACGAACAGACACTTCATCATTACATATTTTTTCAAGAGTCTGTTTAACTGCCTCAGCAGTTCCTTTAACGTCAGCCTTAACAATTATATTTAAAATTTTATGTTCTTCATCAGCAGATTGTTGTAAGAAATCTTCAAGTGAAATGTTTGATTTTTGATTAATTTTATCCAATTGCATTTTTGCTGTTCTTTCACTTATAACGTTTTTAGCCATTTTCTCATCAAGAACATAAACAGAATCTCCAGCATTAGGCACTGCATTAAAACCTAATACTGAAACAGCCATACTTGGACCAGCCTCAACAACAGATTTTCCTGTGCAATCAACCATGGCTCTAATTTTACCAGAACAGATTCCACTAACAACATAATTACCGATTTTTAAAGTACCATTTTTAACAATAATTGTTGCAACAATACCTCTACCTTTATCGATTTTACTTTCAATAACATTTCCGCTAGCAGGAACTGATTCGTCGGCACGTAAATCAGCAACTTCAGATACCAATAAAACCATTTCTAGTAATTTATCAATACCTTGATTGTGTTTTGCAGAGATTGGAACGCAAATTGTATCTCCACCCCATTCTTCCGGTATAATATTGTGTTCAGTTAATTGTTGTTTAACCCTATCTGGATTTGCCTCAGGTTTATCCATTTTATTAATAGCAACAACCATTGGAACACCTGCAGCTTTAATATGATTAATTGCTTCAACAGTTTGAGGCATAATTCCATCATCAGCCGCAACAACCAAGATAGCAACGTCTGTTATTTTTGCACCTCTTGCTCTCATTGCGGTGAACGCTTCGTGCCCTGGAGTATCAATAAATGTTAATTTTTGACCATTTAGCTCAACAGAATAAGCACCAATATGCTGAGTGATTCCACCCGCTTCACCAGCAACAATATTAGTTTTTCTAATTGTGTCTAACAAACAAGTTTTGCCATGGTCAACGTGGCCCATTACCGTAACAATTGGTGGCCTGTTAACAATATTATTACTTTGGTTAGAAATCATTTCTTGTAATTTTTCTTCATAATTCTTTTCAAGTTTTTGTTCCAAAGTAACACCAAATTCAGCAGCAACTAATTCTGCTGTTTGGAAATCTATAACACTATTTATATTTGGCATCATTCCTAACATCATAAATTTCTTCATGATATCAACACATGGCTTACCAATCTTTTCAGACAACAACTTAACTGTTAAATTATCTGTTGTTATAACAGCATGCTCAATATTAACTTTTTCAGGGGCAACATATTCTTTTTGTTTTTTAGGTTTAATTCTCACTCTGCCAATTCTTTCCTCATCACCATTAGAGTAATCTTCAATTTCAACATAGCCCATTTTTATTTTAGATTTTAAGCTTAACTCCTTCTTCTCTGAAGTGTTAACTTTTGTTTTATTTTTATTTCCAAAATTTCTTTCAGGCTTAACAATTATTGATTCCGCCTTATCAACCTTTGGAAGTAAGCCTGTTGGTCTATATTGAGTTTTTCCAGCAGTGTTATTATCTTTATTAAATGCTGGTTTTCCATTATTAAATGGTTTATTTTGATTATTATTTTGATTAAAAGTATTACGAGGCTTATTTGCATCATAATTTTGATTTTTATCAAATGGCTTTTTGAAACCATTCTGATTTCTATTATTGAAATTATTATTAGAATAATTTTTGTTGTAATTATTCTGAGTATTTGCATTATTGAATTGTTGAACTCTATTATTAGGCTTGTTATTAAACGAATTATTATTTTGTTGCCTTTGATTAGAATTAAAACCAGATTTCTTTTGTTCAAAATTCCTTAACTCATCAGAAAAAGAATTTTCAATCTTTTCTTCAACCTTAACCTTAGGTTGCTCTTCAATAACTTTATCTTCAACAAGAGGCTTTACCTCAGGTTGAGCAACAACAGCCTCAGCAGCAGCTTTCTTTTTCAAGTCCTCATTTATTGCAATTTCTCTATCTTTAATATTTCTACAAAAAACTTCTATAGCTTTTTTTGCTTTTATTATCGAAGAAACAAATGAAGAAATCTCATTGTTATTAATAATATTATTTAATTCTTTTAAAGCCTCAAATTGAGCATTATTATTTTTTTCTTTGTTATTAATCAAAATAAATCACCTACTTAATTATTTTTAAATTTCAAAAACAATAAAATCATCATTATTTGCCGTAATAATTGCTTTTGCCAAACTTTCATTAGTTAAACCTATTATTTTACAATTATTAACCATGAGCAACTCATCTATTGTTTTATTTTTTAAAGCTCCCATTCTCCATTTTCTTTCGTTTACCAATCGTTCAAGTTTATTAAAACTATTCTCACTTAACTGATCAGAATATAAAACCAAATAAACGCATTTTTTATATTTTTCTAAATTGTCTAACCCATAAACTATGGATCCACTTTTTTTTGCAAAACCAAGATAACTTTGAATTTTATTTATCAAAATTTTCTCCTCTAAGATTTTCATAAATTTCATTACATATATTAGTTTTAAAACTTCTATTAATTAATTTCTTTTTAATTGCTAAATTAATACAATCTTCATTATTACAAATATATGCGCCTCTGCCATTTAACTTGCCTGAATGGTCCAAAACAAATTCGCCAGAATCTGGTAGTTTAACCACCCTTACTAAATCAGCCTTAGGTTTCATTTCCCTGCATGCAACACATTGACGCAAAGGCAACTTCTTTTCTTTCATAAGTACCTCACTAAACTAAATCATCAAAAACATCGCCACTAAAATCTGCAAAACCCTCTGTTTCTGTAGTTTCACCAGCTTTTGTTGATTGTTCGTTTAAGTCAATATTAAAATCATGGAATTGACTATTTTCATCATTTTCAATTTCATCAAAATTTAATGATGGAACAGCACTCTTTGCCTTAACATCAATTTTCCAGCCGGTTAATTTAGCAGCCAATCTTACGTTTTGACCATTCTTACCAATTGCTAAAGACAATTTATTATCAGGAACAATTACTAATGATGCTTTATCATCATAATTCAATTCAATATGCAAAACAGTTGCAGGACTTAACGCTGCAGTTATAAATTCTGCAGGGTTTTCGCTATGAGGAACTATATCAACCTTTTCACCATTTAATTCGTTAACAATAGAATTAACCCTCATACCCTTATTACCAACACAAGCACCGATAGCATCAAATGATGGATTAGAACTTCTTATTGCAATTTTTGTTCTATAACCAGGTTCTCTAACCATGTTAACGATTTCAACTTCACCAGTTGATATTTCTGGAACCTCTAATTCAAACAATTTTCTAACAAAACCAACAGTTGTTCTTGAAAGTTGAACATAAGGCATGTTATAAGTTTCTTTAATTGATTTAACAATAACTTTAACTCTTGAATTGATTGCATATTTTTCACCAGGAATTTGATCTTTTGGAGATAATATACCTTCAACCTGAGTTATACCCAAATCAGCATAAACGCTATCATTTTCCATTCTTCTAATGATAACAGTAATTAAATCATTTTGTTTATTACTAACTTCACCAATAACATTAGATCTTTCTGCCTCTCTCAATCTTTGCATAACAACTTGTTTTGCAGTTTGCGCTGCAATTCTTCCAAAGTTTTTAGGTGTTTCTTCTTGTTGAATAACAGAACCAACTTTTAAAGATTTTTTAATATATTTTGCATCTTGCAAAGAAATTTCCTTATCAGGATCAGAAACTTCCTCAACAACAGTTTTATATGAATAAACTTTAATGCTATTTTTTTCTGGGTTTAATTTAACAAAAGCACTTTTTGCCTCACCAAAATTTTTCTTATAAGCGCTAGTTAATGCAGCTTCCAAAGATTCAATAAAATACTCTTTATTAATTCCTTTTTGAGTTTCCAAATCATTTAATGCTTGAAAAAAATCCTTATTAATCATTTTATTTCTCCTTAAAATTCAATATATGGTTTAATATTTGCAATTATTTTAAAATCTAACTCATATTGCTTATCATCATATGAAACATTTATTCCATTTTCAGAATGAGATAATAATAAACATTTAATTTCTTTATTACCCTCAAAAGGCTGATAAAATTTAACAACAATTAATTTATTTTTAAATTTATTAAAGTCATAATCATTTTTCAAACTTCTATCTAACCCATAAGATGAAACATTTAAATTATATGGCTGATCATTTGATACGTTTGCATCATCTAAAGGCTGATCTAATGCTCTAGATAACTTTTCGCAATCATTAATATTAACACCATTTGGTTTATCTATCACAATAGCCAACACCATTCCAGTCAATTCTTTTTTGTAGGAAACTTCAACTAATGTGTAGCCAAGTTCCTCACAAATTGGCTGAATAATTTTAGTTGCAACACTTTGTGTGTTTTCAGATTTCATAATT
>JAZUCB010000150.1:0-2652 GCA_045638985.1 Clostridia bacterium | reverse complement strand
CAATAGTATGAATTTTATTTTCAATATCCCTATTAATTGGCTTTCTTCTAATCCACTCAATTAAAACAAACACCATTCTACCACCATCGAGTGCAGGAATTGGTAACAAGTTAAAAACAGCCAAATTTACGGCAATTAAAGGTATTAATAATAAAATATTCGTAAAATCTATTGCCGATGCTTTTGCAATTGCTTTAACTGTTGTTATAGGGCCACCAATATCACTAACACCATATTGACCAACAATTAATTTACCCAAAATAACTAAACATTCCCACGCCGTTTCACAACAAAATGGAACCGATAATAGCAAAGATTCTCCAAAATTATATTTAACTAAACCACTCTGAAAACCAATAGCTCCATATTCAATTTTGTTGCCAAAATCATCATATTCATAATAAGCATATTTTTGAACAACAATTGGCTCAGATAAAACAACTCCATCTCTTTCAATTGTTAATTCAATTTCTTCACCTATTTCATACTTTGACAATAGTTGAGTTACTCCACCATTTAAGAATGTTGGCTTAACACCATCAATTTCTAGAATAACATCATTTTCTTGGATAATAGCATAATTGGGATTAGGAGTTACGCCATCAGCCAAATTAGCATTCACATTGGCAACATATGGAGTTCCATTTCCAACCACCATTAACAAAACAACTGAAAATAAAATGGCAGAAATAAAATTAAAGAAAGCACCAGAAAATAAAACAATTAATCTTTTCCAACACTTTTGATTATTGAAAGCACCTTTAACCTCACTATCAGCATCTTCTCCTTCAAAAGCACAGTAACCACCTAAAGGAATAAGTCTGATAGAAAATTTTTCTCCACTTTTCAATGTTTTTGAATATAACAATTTGCCAAACCCAATTGAAAACTCGTTAATTTTAAACTTCAATAATTTACCAGCAGTATAATGACCCAACTCATGAATTGTTATCATCAACATTAATATTAGAACTGCCAAAATTATATATAAAATACTACTGAAAATATTTCCAGCACATAAAAAAGTACTCAAATCGAATCTCCTATTTACTACAATAAAATACAGCACATGAATATAAAGGTAAAGAATGCATTCCAACACATACCATCCATTCTATCCATAATCCCACCATGACCAGGCAAAATTGCACCATAATCTTTAATATTAGCTTTGCGTTTAATATAACTAGCAAAAATGTCGCCAAATTGAGTTATAACTGAACCAATTAAAGCCATAATAATTAACGCGAAAACACTAAATTTTGAATATTGTTCATAAACTGCAACAAAACTGTCATTTGTGTTAAAAATTAAGAACAATAATAATGATCCAATTAATCCAAAAACAACTCCACCAATTGCACCACTAATGGTTTTTTTAGGGCTTATTTTAGGACACAATTTAGGACCTTTGAATAAAGAACCTGTTAACATTGCAAATGTATCGGTTAACATTGTGCAAGCAAAAACAAACAATAACATAAAAGTTACAAATAAATCTAAGCCTTTTTGTAATGTATCTTCAACAATAACCAATTCAGCAAAATGATTAATAAAATTAAAAGCTAAAAACAAAATTGCAGGATAAAAAATAACAAAGCAAGTTCTTAAACCTTTAATAGCAGAATACCAATAGATATTCTTTTTAAATCTAGTTAAAATCATTTCATTTTTAGTTTTACTTTTTAAAAATACTGTTAATGCAAAAACTAACGCAAAATATAAAACTAAAACACAAGCTAAACATATAAAATAATATGCAATAGATAATTGCAATAGAATGCCAATTATAGAACATGTAAATAAAACAACTGGAATCGAACAAGCAACCATTAAATCAACAGGTTTGTTTGCTTTTGTTAACGCTGACGCAACTTCCATGCAAGCCACCACAGCACAAATTGTTATAAACACATCAAAAACGTACAATGTTAGCAATCTACTAACTAACATCAAAACTACCGCAAGAAAAATCGCAGCCCCAGTAAACACTCTAGTCTTCATCATAAGTCTCCCAAAAATTCAATTAAACTTCCATAATATCTTTTTCTTTTGCAGCACTAACTTTATCAACTTTTTCAATATAATTATCTAATAATTTTTGAACGTCTTTTTCAAGTTGAGCATATTCATCCTCAGTTAAAACTGATTCTTTTTTCATCTTTTTAAATTCGTCAAGGCAATCCCTTCTAGCATTTCTGCAAATAACACGAGTTGATTCAGTTTTTGATTTAATGTCTTTAACAAATTCACGCCTTCTTTCCTCAGTTAATTGAGGAATAATTAAACGAATCATTTTACCATCATCACTAGGATTTAAACCCAAATTAGATTGTTCAATTGCTTTAACAACATTTTTAATCATGCTAATATCCCATAAGCTAATTGTTATCATTCTAGCTTCTGGAACAGAAATTGTTGCCATTTGATTAATTGGAGTTTGAGTTCCATAATAATCAACCATAATTTTTTCAACAATTTTAGGATTTGCTCTTCCAGCTCTAATTTGCATTAAATCATCTTGCAAATGTTCATATGCTTTTTGCATATTACTTTCAAAATCTTCTAAATATAATGTAACTTCTTCGGTAATCATAATTTCTCCTAAATTTTCAATATAATATCAATTATATTACTAAATTATCTATTATA
>JAZUCB010000149.1:0-3234 GCA_045638985.1 Clostridia bacterium | reverse complement strand
GTGAGCGCAATATGGGGGAGGGCATAAACTTAAATGAATTGAGGATTTATTTTGCTTTCGCATCGTTGAGTTCTCCACCCATTGAACACATCAAACAAAAAACTTACATTATCCATATTGAAATGGCAGAACACCACACTGCCATTTTCAATATCATAAAAACATTAACCATTTAATTACTTACACATTATATTTCCTGTATGTATATAGATATATAATGTTAATGTTTTTAATCTTATTATTTCTTTATTCTTATTAGGGGGACATTTTGACACCTAACCAAAGGGACATTTTGTTACTTCGGTATATAATGAAAAGTGAGCAAAGGGACAATTTGTTACCTTACTCACTCCGTATTAAACTATTTCAATGGTTATTTCATCTGTTGCCTGTTTCAATCTCTCATATAATTTTTTGAATGTTGCTGTTGAATTGATAACCTGCCCTGTTACCTTATTTTCTCCAACTAATATGCAACCCGAACTATCACCATTACCTGTTCCATCATCTGCACTATTTCCAATGTGTATTAAAATACCATCAAATCCAGGCACCTCCAATAATCTTGGAACATACCCACCACAAAAATTATACTGCTGCCTCTGTGAATATTTGGGAGATTTAACAGACAATGTAACAACATACTTTCCTAATGGAATAGCAGTTTGATGTTTTACTTTTATTTTCTTAATCTCCTCAATGTTCATATCCTGTGTTAATCCTCTATCCTTATCCTCACAGGTGTTACAAAACAAAACACCATCAATATATAAATCCCCAATGGTGTAGTTTTCACCTTTGAATTTTCTGTGTAATTTCAACTCCATAATAATCTAAATATTAAGTAAAATAGACATTTTCAAACTGCACTGTCTAATGTAGTTTTTTATTGTTCTTTGTTCCAACATTGGTTCTGTGTTCCAGGTTACACCTAAAATTCCTAATGGTAAATCAACACCTTCAACCTGTATTAGTGCAATGTGTTTAATGTTATCTGTTTGTAATTTTTGGGCAAGTCTTTTATCAACCTGTGCCAGTTCCTCAATAGTACCATAAAAATAGAGATTTTCATATATATAGTTTACTGTTCTATATTTGGTGAGGGAGAAATCATTAAACTCATCACTAATATAGTAGGTGTTACCTTTCACCTCCTCATAACTCATTTGCCCAAATGCAAACGGGTTGCCCTCCAAACTACGGTTGCCATTGTGAAATTCGATAAAAAAAACTCGTTCACCCTCTGTATCAACCAACAATTTTTCCATTTCTAAACCAACCTGTTTTGTTGCTTTCAATCGTTGTTCAATACTTTCTGTGTGCTGTTGGTTTTGCCACTCATTATATTTTTCAAAAATAATTTGTGGATTGAGTGCAAAATATATAACATATCCTAGAACAATAGTTAATATAACACTCTTAAATATTTGCCATACAGAGTGTTTTGAAAAGAAATTTACCACCTTTTCACCTACACCTACAACCTTTTCTACAACACTTGCACTATTGTTTATTTTATCCATTTATATTACCCTCCTACATATAACCACATAAACCAATATTATTACCAACCTCTATTTGAATTGTTGCATAAACCCCTGCACAATCATCTGCAAACCTATGTGTGAATGGTTGAAATTGTATATCATAAACAATTTCTGCCTCATCAACAACCTCATTAAATATGTTTATTATATTCCCCAACATTCGTATTCCTGTTGATTGTATATTAAGGGTATTATCGTTGTTACCTGTTAATCTATCTATGTAGTATAAATAGAATGAATAGGTTACTGTGTCTTTGTCTAAATTGTGTGTACCTTGTGTTATATAAACAACACTATAATCAACATTTGGTGTTGAATTTAGGTTGTAAATATCACCCTCCCCAACATAGTTGATGTTAGGTTGATTTTTTGCAATATCTAATAATGTTTTTACAATTTCTGTTAGTGTCATTATATATTAGTTTTTTGATGGAAAATTATATTTTGCTTTCAAATATCCCTCACCTTTTTCAATCGTTGTTTGTTTTCCTCTTGCACCACCTAACCACACATTACAACCTGCTGCACTGTATAAGTTTTGCATTAAATCTGCAATAGTTTTATAGGTTAATAATTCGGGGTAGTAGTTATAGTTGGCAATCACAAACCTCTGCATTCTATATTGCAAATAATCTGCTTTATGTTTGTAATAATCTTGCATTTGGAATATCTCTGTAAAACTAACACCATATTGTTTTTCATCATCTGTTCTACTAGCACCAAAATTGTTTATTTTTACAGATGTTGCAACTATCATTTCACAGATAGTACAATATGTTAGATAGTCTGTTATATAATCATCTAACAACTCTTTGTATTTCTCATTTTCCACATTATCAATGGTGTTTTCAGCAACCAATTCCTGTATTTTTCTAACTAATGCAGTACCCAAAATTTCCTCTAAATATTGATGTTGGGCAATATAAATAGACGGTAACAGATAATCGCCATTTAGATTATCATATATATTGGTATATGTTTTTATATAATCTTCTCCAACTAATAGAATATCTCTGTAACTATTTGCCATTGTTTTAATCTACCTTTTCTACTACATTATTATCCTGTTCAAAGTTTATTGAAAATGGGGTTATTGTTACACTCCCTTTTGTTCCAAATATTTTATCAAACGCATCAACAATTGCCATTTGGATTGGTTTAATAACAGTTTTGTTAAATATTCTAAAACTATCCTTATACTCATTTGTGGCAAATCCATTATTTTCACTAACCATACCCATCAATAAAGGTGTGCAGCGAAATGCTATAAATATCTGTTGGGAGTTTCGTTTTTCTAATGTGTTATATCGCTCATCAAAATCATCTGTTGCCAAGTCCACAACCTCTGGTGCATTTTCCTTGCTATCAGCAAATGAAATCATTAACCTACCTGCATTTGCAGCACCACTAAATTTTTCATTCAAATTTCTCTCTATCTCCGCTTTCAAATTGTCATCGGGTTGCCCATTATTAAAACTTATCAATTTTGAGGATAGGAAATTGTTGCTAATTTCGTTGAGGTGGAAATCTGTAATGTGTTGTTCTATCATTACATTTTTAATTGCTGCATTCCAAATAGGAGTTCCGTAAACACCCCTGGTTTTATTCCCCTTATAGTAATAAATAGATGAGGGGTGTGTATCTCCTATTTTATATTTAGGTAGAGTTATATATTTAACTCTGCCAT
>JAZUCB010000148.1:0-10131 GCA_045638985.1 Clostridia bacterium | reverse complement strand
CAAATTGCTTTTGATGTGATAACATATCAATGTAAGTATAAGAGGAAAGAAAATGTTTAGAGTTATGAATAATAATTTCAATAATAATAATTTAAACGCAAATAATTTGGGTTTCATTTTTGTTGTTGAAAAATTCTAAACTAAGATCAATTTAAAATTTCAGCACTTTCATGAAACCCATGAGAGTGCTTTTTATTTATAATTTAAATGAAAATTTAAAAGCGCTCTTAATTAAAAGGTTAAGGGCGCTTTGTTTTGAATAAAACTCAAAGGAGAATGAAATGATGAAAATTAATGCCGTTGCGGGCGATAGTAAATAATTTATGAAAATAACAAATATGATTTTGAAATTTTAAATATATAAAATATAATGGTATAGGAGAAAATGTTATGAAAATAGTTCAAGAAAAATATGTTAAATTAGATGTTATTGGAAAACAAAGATATATTAAATTAATAAAAGATAAATTTGAAAGGCAATTAGCTCATCAATTATCGTTAACTAGAGTTACTGCACCTTTGCTTGTAACAAAAGAAAGTGGTTTGCAAGATGATTTGAGTGGTGTTGAAAGAAAAGTTTCTTTTGATATATTAAAAGATGGTAAAGAATTAGAAATAGTGCAATCTCTTGCAAAATGGAAAAGAATGGCTTTAAAAAGATATAGGTTCCATGTTCATAAAGGGTTATACACCGATATGACTGCAATCCGCAGAGATGATAAATTAGATGAAACACATTCTATTTACGTTGACCAATGGGATTGGGAAAAGGTTATTCTTAAGGAAGATAGAACTCTTGCATATTTAAAGAAAACTGTTAAAAAGATTGTTAAAGCGATTAGTGAAACAAGTAAATTTTTAAAAACTAAAGGTTTTGATGGTGTTGAAATTTGTGAAGATGTTCATTTCATAACTAGCCAAGAATTATTGGATATGTACCCAGATAAAACCGATAAAGAAAGAGAATATTTAATAACAAAGCAATATAAAACCGTGTTTATTATTGGAATTGGTGAGGATTTAACCGATGGAAAGCCTCATGATATGCGTGCTCCAGATTATGATGATTGGAAATTAAACGGAGATCTTCTATTTTATCATGAAGTTTTAGATATTGCTTTAGAGATTTCTAGCATGGGAATAAGAGTTGATAAAGAATCATTATTGTATCAAATAGAAAAATCTCAAAAAACAGATAGAATGCAATATGCATATCATCAATCAATTTTTAAAGAAGAATTGCCTTTAACAATTGGTGGTGGAATTGGTCAGAGTAGGCTTTGCATGCTTTTGTTAGGCAGGGCGCATATTGGAGAAGTGCAAGCAAGTTATTGGGATCAAGAAACATTAAGAATTTGCGAAGAATTAAAAATTGAATTGCTATAATTAGTGTTATGCAAAGTTTTAAAGAAGCCTATATTTAGGCTTTTTTTTTGTTTTGTATAATGTGAGTTGAAAAGTGTGAGTATTGACATATATAATATATTATGTTATAATATTTAGGATAGTGATTATAATTTAGTTTTTATTTATATATGGTGGTGAAATAAAAATGAACAACAAAAAAGTTTATGAAAATTCAATAGTTTTAATTGGGCCAGTTGGTGCTGGAAAGTCTTTGCTTTCAAGTAAGTTAGGTGAAAAAACTGGAATGCCAGTTATAACAACTGATTTGTTGCGTCATTGCCCTAAAAATTTGGAAGAAATTGAAGCAAGAAAAGTGGGTTTGCTTGAAAGAATAAATAAATTAGAAAATTCAAAATCTTTCAAATCCCAAAGTGGATTGCAAGCTGAAATTAATAGCTTAAAAAATGAATGTTGGGTTTGCGATAGGCAAATAGAAATGAGAACTTTGCTTCCAAATGTTCCCAATTATAAAGATTTGGGTTTTGATTCTAGAATTTCGAATTATGCAAGAGAGTTAGGGATAGTTGAATGGCATTTTTATCAAAAACAGTTTGAAAATCAGTTGTTAAAATCGGTTGTTTCAAATTTGAAAACTCCAGCAATAATTGATATGGGTGGTGGAATGGCAATTTCTCTTGATGAAGAGTATGAAGATATTGCTTATGATTTGAAAACTTTTAATCCTGTTATGTTTCAAAGATATGTTGATATGAGTAATATTGGGTTTAATCATATTAAAGAAGCTTTAGCTCCATTTAAAAATGTTGTTGAGTTGGTTTTGCCTGAAGAGTATAAAGAATCTATGGAAAAAGCAAGCTTGGATAAATTAAATGATAAATTTATTAAAAGTGGTCAATATGCTATGCTTGCAACAAAACATGTTAGTGTTGAAGGGTTAATTTCTGAAGTGGACTATAATGCTGAAAGGGCTAACCAAATAGTTGATGAAATAAGTGCTGAAGTTGTTATGTAGCAACAAAAAAATATGACTCGGTTAGTTATGTTAGAGCATTAAAGTTTTAACTAAGCAAAAATATTAACCTTTATATAAAAAATTATGCATGATTTAAAACAAGATTAAATTGTTTAAATTGTAATAAAAAAATAAGCCAAAGGGGTGGATTATATGGCGCAAATTATTAAGGATTGGACGAAATATCTAATTCCTCAAGAAAATTATATTGATGAAGTTGATGAGTTTGGTAATTCTTATAAAACAACAGATTTAGTTACAACAATGTTACCGCAAGATCTTAATCAAAGTGATTTAGTGGCTAATCGTAAATCTTTAACAGATTTTGCAGTGGCTAATAGAGGTTATGGGATGAATGGCTATCTAACTCACGATTGGAGAAGGTCGGGAGGTTGGTGGTTGCTTCCAGAAAAAATTGGATTTGATGATTCTTGTGCAGTTGATCATGTTCCAGCTTCAGGGGCTTTAAAAGGAATGTATCAAGTTCATGCGGACAAATTTGGAATTTTACCTAGAATTCAGCTTAAACTTCCAAGAAAAATGACCATTGATGAAATTTCAAAAGAAATTGGTGAGTTTAAAAAGGTGGAATCTGAAGATGGGCTGGCTATTTATAAAAAAATTAAACTAGGTGAATACCCTAAAACTAAAGTTTCTGATGAGTTACAAAAAGAATTAGAAGAAAAATTTAATTATGGATTTTTAATGGAAGGATTAGAATGCACTGGTAGGCTATTCACAACTAATGGGCACACAACAATGGATTACACAAACTTTCTTTCAAAGCAAAATCCGGAGTTTGAATATAAAGGAGATCGCTATGTTAGAACAACAATAAATTGCAAGATGAGTGATTCAATTTATGAAGATGGCAGAGAGGTTCCAACAACCATAAGCAAAACTGGGTGGTTTAAGGTTGAGCCAATTACATTTAGAATAAACAATTTTATTAAATATAGCTTTCAAAAAACTGATTATTTAGATTTGGTTAGCGATCAACTTGTTTTGGCGGGATTGCCTTTTTATCCTTATACTGAGTTAGAGCATGAATGGTGTTCGTTATGGCAAAACTCACTAATTCGTACGTTTATGAATAGTGATAAATCAAGTGATTTAGATGGAAATCAAAGCTGTTTGGCACCATTGAAATGGGATTTTAGAAAAAGTGGATTTTTATATCAAGCGTTGAATATGACGCGTGAAGCAACAAGAGAATATGTTGTTCCAGAAGGTGAAACTGAAGTTTGCGATTTTGCTTTTAGAGGTTGCGTTGGTTTGAATAAAATAGTTATTCCTAGCCACGTAACAAAAATTGGATGTGGTGCTTTTGATGATTGCCGTAAAACTCAACTTGTGTTTGAAAATCCTAATAAAAAATTGGAAGATAACCAATTAAGTAGAAATCATGAACTTGGGGGTTATTCTCCTAATTTTACATATCTAACAAAAGATGGAAGCAAAGTTATTTTATCTCCATATGAAGATGATGAATTAAAAGAAAATTGTTTTAAATTTAAGTTTAGTGATTATGATTTATTGAATTATTTAAATAATAACTATAGAGAAAACTTTGTTCAGTTTAATCTTTGGAAAGATGAAAAGAAAATTAAGTTTATTCCACCAGAGAACATTCTGCAGACATTTCCATCAAGCGAAATTAAAAATTATATAGTTAATAACAATCATCAACGTTGGGGCAAACTTATTAAATCTTTAGGCTTTGATAAATTAGAAGGGCAAGAGAAAACAAACTCCACAACTGATTTATTAAAAGTTTACTATGCAATTGGTGGATTTTCTGAAAATCAAGGGGAAAGTGAAAAAGCATATGATTATATTAGACTTTGTGTTGCAGTTAGTAAGTCTGGGGAAACGGATCCAAGTTATATTGGTTCATTAATTCATAGCAGGTTTTCAAGATTAATGCTAAATGGTGCATATAATCCAACTTTTGCTCAATTTTTTATGAAATATTATCATCAAGATTCCGACTTTATGGTTTTTCAATTAGAAGATAAAGATGGGGATTTAATGGAAGAGCAAGATTATATTTGCTTGGCGCATAATTCTTTTGCAACTATTCAAAAAAATTATCCTAATAGAGTGGTTAATGGAAATGAAGAAAGAGCATTGCTAACTCCTAGATTTGTTGCTGAGCATTCGTGCGTTGTTGAATATGAAGATGTTGATGAAGGAAATGAGCGTTTAGCTGATATGATTGGACGATATGGTTATAGCCAAGAACAATTTGATGAAATGCAAGAAGTGTTTAACAAAGCGAAAAAGGTTAAATCAATTATAACTGCAGATGAGTCACATGAAGAAAGTGTTGTAACTTATCGAGTGTTAGACAAAGATGATGAAGAAGGGTTTATAATTGGTGATGTTTGTAATTGTTGTCAGCACTTTGGTAGAGAGGCTGAAAGTTGCGTTGAAGATGGATATTTAAATCCTAAAGCTGGATTTATAGTGTTTGAACATAAAAATTCTAATCCGGATAAAGAAGAAAAAAGAATAGTTGGAGAGGCATATATGTGGTACGACCCAGAAACTAAAACAGTTTGTTTTGATAACATTGAAGTGCCAACAAAAGTGTTAAAGGAATTAAAGAAAGATAATAAAAAAGAAGATGAGCTGAGTTTTAACAATTTTGTTAAAGCAGTTATAAATTCTGCCGATGCAATTATGTATGATATGAATAGAAACGGAATTGAAGTTCAAAGAGTAACAACTGGAAAAGGGTATAACGATTTAGCAACTGTGCTTGAAAAATCGTTTGGAAAGGCTGAATTTAATCCAATAGCTAAACATAGAAACTATAGTGGATATTCAGATGCAAATTCTGCTCAATATCTTATTCGAACTTACGATCAAACAAAACAGTATTATAGTAGTTCAGATGCGATTGAGGTTGTGGCTTGTGAGAATTTAGAGTTGGAAATATCTGAAACTGATAGTGTTGAAACAATGAGTTTTGAATAAAAGATTAAAAAGAATTGATTAATAAAAAAAAAGTGAGCCTCATATGGCCATTTCAAAGAATATCAATTCTTTTTTTTTTAACACACTATTCAAATTTTTTCCATACAATAAAATATATGGTTAAAAATGTGGTTTGTTCTTAAGGAGTTATATGGAAAAATTATACATAGAGGGTGGCAGAGCGTTGTTTGGGGAATTAAATATTCCAAGCGCTAAAAATGCATTACTGCCAATATTGGCTGGTGCAGTTATGAGTTCGGGGCAAGTTGTTTTAAAAGAATGTTCACTCTTTGCTGATGTTACATATATGATTAAAATATTAGAAGATTTGGGGTGTTGTGTTCAAATTCACGATGATAATATTTTAGTTGATGTTAGGAAAGTTGATAATTATTGTGTGAGAGAAGAATATACTAAAAAAGTTAGGTCGAGTATTTTTATGTTAGGGCCTTTATTAACTAAGTTTCGAAAGGCGAGGGTTGCGTATCCTGGAGGGTGCAATATTGGCTCAAGACCAATTGATTTGCATTTGAAAGGTTTAGAGGCATTAAATGTTAAAATAGAAGAAAAACATGGTTACATAAATTGCGATGGTGAAAATATGAGAGCAGGAAGAATTCACCTTGACTTTCCAAGCGTTGGAGCAACTGAAAACATTATGATGGCTTGCGTCTGTTTGAAAGGAAGAAGTGTTGTTTATAACGCTGCAAGAGAACCAGAGATAATTGATTTGCAAAATTTTATTAATTCAATGGGTGGAAAAATAAGAGGTGCAGGATCAAGCACAATAATAATTGAAGGTGTTGAAAAATTAGGCTCAACCGAATATCTGCCAGTTAAAGATAGGATTATTGCAGGAACATACATAACGGCTTGTGCAATGACGGGTGGGAAGATTTTGTTAAAAGGAAGCCCTCAAGAACATAATGTTGCGTTGATAACTAAACTTCAACAAAGTGGTTGCAAAATTGTATGCAAAAACAATGATATTTTAGTTTCATGTAAACAAAGACTTAAAAGCATTCCCAAAATAAACACTCAGCCATTTCCTGGATTTCCAACCGATTTGCAAAATCAGGTTTTAACCCTTCAAACAATTTGCAAAGGAACAAGCGTTATTTACGAAAATTTATTTGAAACAAGGTTTAAAATATTCACAGAACTTAAAAAAATGGGTGCAGATATTCAAATAAATAATCAAACAGCCATAGTTAATGGAGTTAATAAATTATTTGGTGCCAACGTTGTTGCAACAGATTTGCGAGGTGGGGCAGGATTGGTTATTGCAGGGCTTTCTGCCGAGGGTTACACAACCGTTGAGGATATTTATCATATAGATAGGGGTTATAAGAATATTGAAAATGATTTTTCTGCGCTTGGTGCAGAAATTAAGCGAATAATATATTAAATAAAGTAAATTTAAAATTTATAATCAAAACATAATTAAACAATTAGAAATCGTTAGTAAAAAAAAATGTGATATGATATTATAAAATAAGCAAAGTGTGTTTGCTTATTTTCCTTAAATATGAAAAATAAAAGACTTATTGTTTTAATTTCAATATTTTGTTTTGTTGTGTTAGTTATTGTTTTAAGTAGCACTGTTTTTACTGTGCAAGCTGTTTCATTAAATTGGCTTTCTTCAACTAACAAATTAAAAGAGGATTTTGATTACTCTATGGGTGTTGAATTGCCAATGGGAGATAGTGTTTTCTTTATAGATAAAAGTAAAATTATTGAAGATATGGAAGTTGCTAATCCTTATTTGCAAGTTGTTAGCGTTGAAACTAAGTTTCCTAATAAGCTAACATTGCACGTTGCTGAAAGAGAAAGTTTGTTTGCTATTCAATTGCAAAATAACGATTATGTTATTCTTGATAAAGATATGAAAGTTTTAGAGTTTATGGATAAAGTTACATACACAGGTTTAAACAAAACTCAAAAACCTATTTTAATTGATTTATCAGAAACTGCATTTGTGTTTACTTCTGAAGATTTTGCTTTGGGTAGAGTTTTTGAATATGAGGGTTTAACCAACGTGTTAGAAAAACTTGCTTTTTCATTCTTGAGCATTAATTATTCGCCATACACAGCAAAAGGCATTTTTAATAGCATTTCAATTAAAATTAATAAGTTTGAAATAATTAATTTATCAACTAGATATGGTTTGGAAATTGAAATAAATGATGCAGAAAATTTATTAACTGAAAAATTAAATTTTGGTATTGCATGCTATAACGAAATTCACGATAAGGGCGAAACTGATGGAAAAATAAGCGTTTATTACAGTGAAAAGAATAATAAAATTCAGGCTTCTTATGCGTAAAACACTTTATTTATTAAAACTTATATGTTTGTTTTATTAAGTGAAGTGTTTTTTTGTTGTAATAAGAATTTTAAAGTTTATATCTATTTAAAGTGATTTAAATAATTTGACAATTTAAATATATAAATCTATACTTATTATGAATAATTGTATCAGTGGGGATTTATGCAAAATTATGCAACGGTTCTAGATTTTGGTTCGTCTAAAATCACAGTTGTTAGTGGAACTAAAAATGTTAATAATAATTTTAATATTTTTGCAACTGGTGTTTGCGAATATGCGGGTTATATGGATGGTGAATTTCTTGAGCCTAATTTATTAAGAGATTGCGTGGCAACTGCAATTAATAATGCTCAAATGAATATGAACCATAAAATAACCAAACTTTATGTTGGAGTTCCTGCAGAGTTTTGTGTGAATGAAATTCAAGATGTTTCAGTTTCGTTTAAATCTAGAACATTATTAAAAAAGCAAGTTGTTTCGCAGTTATTTAATAAAAATGAAACAAATAATTTATCTGCAACCCATTCAATTATTAATAAATCTCCAATATATTATTTGATTGATGGAGATAATAAAGTTTTAAATCCTATTGGCTCATATGCTAATTCAATGATTATTAAAACGTCTTATATTTATATTGAAAATAAAATTATGGCGTTGTTGTCTAGCATTTTGAGTAGTTTGGGTATTAAGGAATATGTTTTTGTTTCATCAACTTTGGCGCAAGCAACTTATTTGTTGAATGATTCAATTAGATATTCTGGTGCATATATGGTTGATATTGGCTACATATCTTCTAGCGTTTGCTCTGTTATGGGAGATGGGTTAATTGATCTAAAGAGTTTTTCAATTGGTGGCGCTCATATAACTAGTGATTTGAGTGAACTTTTAAATTTGCCGTTTTTGCAAGCTGAGCAATTAAAAAGGAAGTTGATTTTAACTTTAAAACCATCGCAGATGGATACATATGAGGTTTTATTAAATAATAAAATTGCAAATATTTCTGTTAAAACTGCAAATGAAATAGCGTTGGCTAGAATTGATATGATTTTAGAAACTTTGGAAAAAATTATTAAGAATTTTACATTAAAGCCAAATAATAATATAATATATCTAACTGGTGGTGGTATTGCTTTAATAAGGGGTATTAAGCATTATCTATATAAAACTTTGGGTAAAAAGGTTAAAATAGTTGTGCCTGAACCAATGCAGTTAGCAAAACCTGAAATGTCGAGTGTGGTTAGCTTATTAAGCACTGCAATTGATTTGAATAATTTTTAAAATATAGGAGAATGATTTATGTTTAATAATGAAGATTTTGGGGTTCAAGAAGAGTTTTTCACACCAGTTTGCAATATTAAAGTAATTGGTGTTGGTGGTGGCGGAAACAATGCTGTTAATAGAATGGTTAGTGCAGGAATTAAGAGTGCTGAGTTTGTTGCAATTAACACTGATAAACAAGCTTTAATGATGAGTAGGGCAAAGCATAGAATTCAAATTGGTGAAAAATTAACTGGTGGTAAAGGTGCCGGATCTGATCCGGAGATTGGTGCGAGAGCTGCTGAAGAAAGTAAAGATTTAATTAGAGAAGTTTTAGATGGCACTGATTTGGTGTTTATAACTGCCGGAATGGGTGGTGGAACAGGAACTGGTGCTGCTCCAGTTATTGCTGCAATGGCAAAAGAAATGGGGATTTTAACAATTGCTGTTGTTACTAAACCTTTTGGATTTGAAGGCAGAAAAAGAATGGAAAATGCAGAGCGAGGAATAAAACAATTAAAAAGCTCAGTTGACACGTTGGTTATTATTCAAAACGAAAAACTATTAAAAATAGTTCCAAAAGGTACTCCAATTGTTGATGCGTTTAGAACTGCAGATGATGTTTTGCGTCAAGGTATTCAAGGAATTAGTGATTTGATTGTTACTCCAAGCTTGATCAATTTAGACTTTGCCGATGTTAAAACAACAATGAAAGATAAAGGTCTTGCTCATATGGGGCTTGGTAAAGGCCATGGAGAAAACAGAACTATTGAAGCTGTTAGGCAAGCTGTTTCTAGTCCATTACTTGAAACAACTATTGAAGGTGCAACTGGTATTATTTTAAATATTAAAGGTGGCTTAGATTTAACTCTTGATGAAGTTAATGCTTCAGCTGATTTAGTTAAAGAAGTTGTTGATCCATCTTGCAATATTATCTTTGGTAGTGGAATCGATGAAAGAATGAATGATGAGGTTGAAATAACAATTATTGCAACAGGATTCAATCATGCTCCTATTGATGGTGAAAATAAACAAGTTGTGAATGTTTCAAGTTTAATTGAGTCTGATGAAGATGAAGAAAGTGAATTAGAAGATGAAGAAATTGATGAAGAAGATGAAATTGTTGAAAATAAAGCAACAAGTGTTGTTCATTTAGATAACGCTTATATTCCACCTTTCT
>JAZUCB010000147.1:0-4253 GCA_045638985.1 Clostridia bacterium | reverse complement strand
TTTCAAAAGATAATGCCCGCTTAACAGTATTTCTTTGAAGTTTTAATAAATATTCTTTTCCGCATTGCTCCTCTATATAAGCCTGATTCATTAACTCATAATCAACAAGCTCATCAACGTCAAGATAAAACATCTCCAATTTTTTTGCTAAATTTTGAGATACTTTATTAGTTAAATTTTTGCATAACCCTAAAACACATAATCCTTCTTTCAATTGCAGAGCTCCTCATCTAATTATATTATACTTCATATTTAAACTTTTTTCAAATATATAAGCAATACCTCAACTTAGATTTTTTTTATTCTTATTTGTTTCTTTTGAATTTTGATAAACTCTATTAATCGCATATTTTCTAAATATAATAAACCAACTGGAAAATATAATAACGAACACTAAAACAACAATCCACCAATCAATAAAGAAATATCTATTTATGTTCTTTATTGTTGTTAAAGATAATTTATCATTTATTTTAAAAACTAAATTCCCCTTGTTTTTAGTATCATATAAATTAACATTTTCTCCTGTTGCATTTCTATATTCATAAACTCTTTCAACAACTTCATTGCTTGGGTGTCCATAATTATTTTCGCCAACACTAAAAACAATATTTTTAGGTTTTATTTCTAATAAAAGATCTAAAGATGTGCTTGAATTACTGCCATGATGTCCTGCTTTTAAAACATCAATCGTAGAGATATCATAATTTAATAAAACAACATTTTCAATTTCTTTAGAAGCATCTCCAGTAAATAAAAACTTAAATCCTTCAACACTTACTAAATTAATTGCACTATAATCATTTTCATTACTATAATGATCTGTGCTTGGCGATAACCATTTTATATATGATTCATTTTCTAATAATATTTCATAGTCAGAAGAATTAAATTGCACTTTTTTATTTGTATTGTTAACTAAATTCTCATATATAGTAGAGTATTCTTCTTTTTGAATTATATTGCTTGGTAAATATATTTCATCAAAGCTATACTTGGATAAAATTGTTTCAATATTTCCCATATGATCTGAATCTGTGTGCGTTAAAATAACATAATCAAAGTGTTTATTTTCATTATGAAAGAAAACATTATCTAAATATTTTATCATTTTCTTTTCAGAAGTTTTAGGTCCACAATCTATTAGAGCTGTTTTATTATTTGAAAATCTTATTGCAATGCAATCTCCTTGCCCAACATCAATAAAATGAACTTGAGCCTTTGAATTTGCTAAATTCTTAAAGTTATAATCTAAGTGCAATAATATTTCAATCGGCTTAGAAAAAATTAATGAAATCAAAAATAAAGCAACAATAACTATTGCAATACTAATTTTCTTAATATCATAATTTTCAATATGTTTTAATTTAAAATAATTTACAATTCTTTTCATTAGTATATAAATAAATTTAGGTCCTTTTCTTTTTCTTCTTTTTTATCAATTCTTTTATTTCCGGAATTAATTGTTGAGCAGCATTATAACCTTCTATTATCATTTCCTCAAAACCAGCCAAACTTGTGCTTTTAAATTTTTTCATTTTTGGCTTTATCATTAAATCTGAATTTAAATAGCCTTTTATAACATTGCTTTTCATCATTATTCCAATTGAAGCCATTAATATATCTAAATATTTAGTTGAGGTGGTGCCACTCCCACGCGTGGAATTAATGTCAACAGCAATAGTTTTTTCACATTTAAAAATTTTTGGAACATTGCTCGGAATTGTGTTTTGTAAACCACCATCAAATAATAGGTACTTATCTAACTCAACTGGAGTGAAAACTCCTGGCACTGCACAAGATCCAGCAACAGCTTTAGCCAAGCTTCCTTTTGATAAGTGCACTTCTTCCCCAGTTCTAACATCAACTGCAACAGCACAAAATGGAATTTTTAATTCAGAAATATCAATATCTCCAATATAATTTTTTATTAAATTCTCAATACCTTCAGTTTTACTAGGAACAAATGGAATCTTGCTAGTTTTTATATCTCGCTCGTTAATAGATTTCACAACTTTAATCATCTCATCACTTGAAAAACCAGCACAATAAAATGCGCCCACCAAAGCTCCAGCACTTGTTCCTGCAACAAAATCAAACGTGATTCCATGCTCTTCAAATGCCTTTATAACGCCAATATGGGCACAACCTCTTGTTCCACCCCCACCAAGAGCTAACCCTAAATTCTTAATTTTCTTTTTTGTTTTTATAATTATGTTAAAATCTTTATTCATATTTTTATTTTAACACTCAATTTATTAAATTACAAATATATAGTATTATCTTATTAAGTTTATATATTTGAGTTTTTCTAATATCTTGTTTTATCAACAAAAATATGTTATAATTTGACAGCGAGGTTGATATGTTTTTAATTAAAAAATCTTGGTATAACTTATTAAAAGATGAACTTGAAAGTGATAGTTATAAAAACCTTTCAAATTGGCTTGCAAATGAATATACTAGCAAAACAATATACCCTAAACCAGAAAATGTTTTTAATGCATTGAATTTAGTCAATTATAACGATGTTAAGGTTGTTATTATCGGTCAAGACCCCTATCACAATCCAAAACAAGCACATGGTTTATCTTTTTCTGTTGAAGACGATGTAAACCTTCCACCATCTCTGCAAAATATTTTTAAAGAAATAAAAAGTGATGTTGGTGGAACAATTCCAACATCAGGAAATCTAACCCACTGGGCAACTCAAGGAGTTCTTTTATTAAACTCAGTTTTAACAGTTGAAGAAAATAAACCAAATAGCCATAAAGATAAAGGTTGGGAAAAAATAACTCAAAAAATAATTACTCTTCTTAACGAAAGAGAAGAGCCTGTTATTTTCTTAGTTTGGGGATCAAATGCGAAGGCTTTAGTTAAAAATGTTAATACAAATAAACATTATATTCTAACAGCAACCCACCCTAGTCCATTAAGCGCAAATCGTGGTGGCTGGTTTGGTTGCAAACACTTTAGTAAAACTAATGAAATTTTAAAAAAATTAAATAAAGAAGAAATAAAATGGATGTAAGCGTGAACTACTATGAATAAACTTTTAACAAATTCTACTATAATTCCAATTATTGCTATAGCTATAACATTACTTATATGCATTATAATAATTATAATTATAAAAAAGAAATTTAAAGAACCAAATATTAAATCAACTCCTGTGCAACCTAATTCAGTTGTTTTAGTTGATAATTACTGCTCAGAAATTGAGATGAAGTTTTTAGAAGCTTTGCATAAAGCAATGCCTAGAGAATTAATCGCGTTTCCTTATGTGGGTGTTGATAATATAATCACCTCTAAAAATGATAAAAATGTTTACAATAAAATTTTATCAAAATATATAGATGTTTGTATTTTCTATCGACGAACAATGCAACCAGTTCTAGCTATTGATTTATTCAATTCAAATCCTATTAAGCAAGCACTTAAAAAAATGGATTCAGATGTTTACAATGCATTAAAACTTGTGAATATTCCAATAGTTGAAATTAAATTAGTTGATAATTACGATATAAATATTTTAAAAAAAAACATATTTGATTGTTTGCCACCTAAAATATTTGCACTTATAAAAGATAAGTAATGCATAATAATACACACGTTTGTATAATTATTTATCTAATTTTAAATTAATTTTTATAATTAAAGTTGACAAGAAAATATTAAAATGATAATCTACTAAAAATGAGGAGATGAAAAATGAAAACACAACCAAAAACAATTGTAACACTTGCAAATAATAAAAAATTTATTGTTGTTGACGTTATTAAAAGCGGAAACACCGAATATGCTTATCTTTTAGGAGAAGAAAATGAAAGACCAATTTACACTTTCTGCACAGAACAACTTCAAGGCGATAAAGTTTTCTTAAAACCTGTAACAGATGAATATATGATTAAAAAGCTAGCAACTTTATTCTCTAATGATTTGCAAGATAAACTAAAAGAAGAGGAAGATAAAAAGTAAAAGCAAACTATTTTTTAGTTTGCTTTTTTTTATTAAATAATGAAACTAATTCTGGCATAACATTTAGATTTAGTTCCTCAGAATCACTTTCAACCATAATTCTTAACACAGCTTCTGTTCCACTTGGGCGAATAACAATTCTCACCTTTCCCCCATTTTTTTCTATTACTTTATTTATTGATTCTTGATAATCTAAAATATTAAACTCTTTTCTCAATTGAGTATCTATATTGATATTTTTAATTGTTTGTTTACTTTTAATTACCCTTTTTAAA
>JAZUCB010000146.1:0-1521 GCA_045638985.1 Clostridia bacterium | reverse complement strand
TTGCTTAGCAAATATTTTTTGCAAAGATATTTTGAAACGGGTGGAGATGTTATTGTTGTTATTAAAGATTTTTTTAGTTTAGAATATGTTAAGAACACGGGTGTTGCTTTTGGCATGTTTAAAAACAACGTTGTGGCATCTCTTATATTTCCAGTTATATTTTTGGTTGTTTTTGTTGTGTATGACGTGCTATGCAAAAGTAAGAAAATGACCTATATTTTTGGATTTTCTTTAATAATTGCAGGGGCAATAGGGAATTTATATGATAGAATTATTTTGAAATTTGTTCGTGATTTTTTTGCTGTAAAAATATTTCCTTTTGTTTTTAACTTTGCTGATGCGTGCGTAACAATTGGTTTCATTTTAATTGTGATTTCGTTAATAATTGATATATTTAAAAAAGAAAAATCAAAAGACAAGCAAGAAATTTTAGCAGAAGAGAAAGAAGTTTTGTTATCTGAAGATAGTAAAACTAATAAAGGTGGGTCAGATGAACAATAATACATTTATTATTGAAGAAAATAACGTTAAAAAACGTTTAGATAATTTTGTTTTTGAGATGTTTTCAGAACAAACCAGATCTCATATAAAAAAAATGATAGATGATGGAAAAATTCTGGTTAATCAGAAGAAAGTTAAGGCTGGCTACGCTTTGAAGTTAAATGATGAAGTTATTGTTGAGATTGTTGAAGCAATTCCATCTGAAATAACGCCAGAAAATATTGATATAAACATAGTATATGAGGATAGCGATTTATTGGTTATTAATAAGCCACAGGGTATGGTTGTTCACCCAGCAGTTTCAAATTATTCGGGAACGTTAGTTAATGCGCTTTTGTTTCAAATAAAAGATTTAAGTGGGATTAATGGGGTGTTGAGGCCAGGAATAGTGCATAGGTTAGATAAAGATACCTCTGGTTTGCTTTTAGTTGCAAAAAACGATAAATCGCATGTTTCGCTAAGTTCGCAAATTCAAAGCAAAACTTGCAAAAGATTTTATAGAGCAATTGTTGAAGGAATAGTTAAAGAAGATGGAGTTATTGAAACGCGAATTGGTAGAGATCCTAAAAACAGGCTAAAACAAGCCGTTGTTGAGTATCCTAAAGGAAAAGTTGCAATAACTCATTATAAAGTTTTAGAGGTTTTTGATGGCTATTCATATGTTGAATTTGAATTAAAAACTGGTAGAACGCATCAGATAAGGGTGCATTCAAAATATATAAATCATCCAATTGTTGGAGATGAATTATACAATCCTAAGAAAAGTAAATTCAATTTAAACGGTCAGTTGCTTCATGCATATAAAATTGAATTTGATCATCCAACAACCAATAAAAGGTTGGAATTTTCTTGCGAATTGCCTGATTATTTTGTTAAAGTTTTGAACAATTTAAGAGGTGGATTGAATAACTAAATATTTTAATTTACATATTTAGGTGTTTGTGTTAAACTTTTTAGTGTTATAGAATGATTGTAAGGAGAGGGAAATGTCTAATAGAAGTATTAATTGGAAAGGTTTTA
>JAZUCB010000145.1:0-1207 GCA_045638985.1 Clostridia bacterium | reverse complement strand
TAATAATTGATTTGCTTCAGATTTTTGTTTTTAGGAGAATTTAATTGCAAGAAGTTATTCAATGGATAAATAGTAATTCAAAAAAAGATTTTAGTAATTTTAGATTACTTGAAGTTGAACACTATGAAAATCTTAATAAGACAATATTTAAGTTTCACTATAATGGTGAAACTTTTGTTGATGAAAGCAAAGAAGTTTTAAAAGAAGTTTTATCTAAATTGCTTCATAATCAAACAGATGTTCAAATAAAGTTAAAGCAATATTATTTAAATAAAAGTGTTTTAATTTCATATGTTATGGATTTTATAAAAAACTCATTTAACGGAGTTTACACATTATTTAATGAAGACCAAATTGTTGTTAAAAAACAAGAGAATAAGTATTTGGTTAAAATATTATGTGATAAAAACCAGCTTGATTATTTAAATGAAAATTCGTTTCTTGATAAAATAAATAAGTATTTTAAGGAAATGTTTTTTGATGAGATCTCTTGTGAAATCGGAGAAGTTATTTTGCAAGATGAAGAAGTTCAAGAAGAAGATGTTTATAAGTTTGTAAAGCCTGAACCTTTTATGTCTTTAAAACAAGATAATTTGTTTGATGTTTCTGTTGAAGTTAATGATTATTTAAAAAATAATAAATTTGTTGTGTTTGACTTAGAAACCACTGGTTTGTTTTTTACTCAACATGAAATAATTGAAATTGGTGCTGTTAAAATTGAGAATGGTAAAATAACAGAAACATTTTCAACCCTAATTAAGCCGAATGGTAAAATTTCTGAGGAAATAACCAAAATAACAGGTATAACTAGCGAAATGGTTAAAGATGCGCCAACTTTTCAAAATGTTTTGGGTGACTTTTATAAATTTTGTGAAGGTTGTGTTTTAGTTGGTTATAACATTTTAGAATTCGATATTAAATTTTTAAATTTTCATGCAAATAAGTTTGGTGTTGATTTTGATCATAAAATTGAAGATGCATTGCTTATGGCAAGAAAATTTTGTTTAGGGCTTAAAAGATATAAGTTAAAAGATGTTTGTAATCATTTAGAAATAGTTTTAGAGAATGCTCATAGGGCGTTGTTTGATACTTTAGCCACTGCTGAAGTTTTTATAAAACTTTCCGACTTTTTGTAAAATGGGCTATAATTGGTGTTTTATGTTTTATTGTATTTAATTATTTAATTTGTACTTGATTTTTTTTAATA
>JAZUCB010000144.1:0-3993 GCA_045638985.1 Clostridia bacterium | reverse complement strand
TATTTCCCAACAATCTAGCATAATCATTCTTTGGCATTCTTTTGAATAACCAATCAAACCTGCAACTGTTGATGCACTATCGCTTATTTCAGGTGTCTTATTAGAACCAATGTCCACATATAAGTTTATTTCCCATAGGTTAGACAACTCAATTTCTTCAAATGGTATTAAATGTCGGCTCTTATCCATCAATGTTGCATAAGCACTTCCCTCAACATAACCCCTGCAACCCATTATTTTACTCATATAATAAAATGAGTTTTCAGGATACAAATCTTTAAGTTGTAATTTTTCTTCTTCCGTTAAATGCGGTGCATCATCTTCTAAATTAAAATGATAATAATGATATGTGTCCCTATCTTCTCTCATCTCTGCAAGTTCTATATTTGGAACACTCTCTTTAAACATTACCTTTGCTCTGTTTACATATTCTGTATAAAACTCTTGTGTAGGTAAACCACCATTGGTTGTTCCTATAAGTTTGCACTTTCTTGAAAATGCTCTACCCATTGCTTCTCTTATAAAATCAATGTGTAAAACTGACAATTCTTCTAACCATATCCCATCAGGATTACTTCCTAAAAACTTGTCCCAAGCACTTCTATCATCAGCACCCATTATATAGACTTTTTTATCTCCATATAATCCATGCCATACAAAGTGCAAACCCTCAACCTTACTATCGGTATAATTTTCTCTACAAAAAGAAAACATATTATAAAAGCTATCTTCATTATCTAATATGTTTCTTACTGCTGTTCCTCTATTCTTACATATAATAAAAAATTGTGTTTCATTTTCAGGTGCATTAGTTAACCAATCAGCAAACTTCAAACTCGCTATTAACGATTTTGAGCAACCTGTTGCACCTACTAAATATAAAATCTGCGTTTCATCTTGCAACACTGCTCTCATTTTTTTAGTCCACTTAATATCAGTAAACTTCATTTTTTATTCCCCATAAACTTTAACAATTTCATCAAATTCAATTTTCATTTTTTCTTTTAACTTATCTAGTTCAATCCATAATTCCTGCATACTATTATTTTGGTTTATTTTAATAAGTTTGTCAACTTTTTTTTCATACTTTTTTTCAAACCTTCTTAACCTTTCTTCTTTTGTCTCATTTTTTTTCATTTTTACACTCCCTCAAGTATTGTGCCATTAACTCTGCACTCTCACTTCTTGATGTAATATCTATCTTTTCAACTTCTTTATTGCCACTGATTTCTTTAAGCTGTTCTATTGCTTTTAAATCTCCACTCATACTCTTTTGGATGAGTCGATACAAAATCATAGCACTTAAATTTGCATCCTCTCCCTCAATGCCATATTTTTCTAATTCAATTTTATTGGCTTCCTTTACTGGTGTTGCTAACATAATGTTGACGAGTTCTTTCCACATCTTTTTCTTTCTTCTCGCCTCTACACTAGCCTTTCCACCCTTAACAACCAACTCTCTTTGCTCTTTCTCTGTTAAGGTATTATATGGTCTTAAATTCTCATCATTCATATTTACACCCCTCTAATTGGTATTTTTATAATAGGGTTATAATCAAACATCTTTTGTTTCTTTGCCTTTTTCATCTTTGAACCATCATATTTAACTATATCACTTCCCCATTTCTTTTGTAATAATTCAAACTGTTCTTTTTCTCTTGCCATGTTTCTATATGTCGCACATCCACCAGCATTTTCACTTTGTTTACAATCATAGAAATAGCCATTTAATCTTAATATGCCTCTATACCTATTCAAATGCTGTATCGCTAAATCATAATCTTCTTTTAATGGCAAATCCTCATCATATCTTATGTCATTTTTTAAATGAACACTAAATGGGCCTAAAACAATACTGGTTAAAATAAATGGTGTATAATGTCTATATGATAATGCATCACTATTGCAATTCATTCCCCATAATTTAAACCCAAATTCCTCGCACATTACTGTATATTTTTCAAGGAAATCCATAAACCCTTCGCTTGGTATCTTTTCCTTTACATACCCGTAATTTGTCTTTGTATCTACATTATACCTACAAATCTCTTTTATATCATCATCTACTATACAAACTGCATCTGCACCATTTTTAAATTCTTCATCTAAAATATAGTTTCTTATTCTTGAAACATTACCTTGTATCCCTTTTGGAACTGATACAATATTTTCTTTATTGTTCTGCTTTACATATTCATCATACTCTCCACAATCAACATAGACTTTACAAAAAGGCAAATATTTTAATGTTTCAACTTTTGGTCTTCTATAACTTGGACAACAAACAACTATCTTCATTATTTTAACCCCATTATTTTATTCATTACTTCTGCACCATCTAAAACTCTACCAACACCCACTCTATGCATTTTAGGTGTTATCTTTCCATCTTTTCTTGTGCTATATGCTTGTTTATCAGTAATTCCAAACAAACTAACTGCCTGTAACCAATCTATATCGGTTTTGAATTGTAAAACAATATAATTGCTTTCTTCATTCATTATTTCAGTAAATGGAACTTCACCCTTTACATTTTCCTGTTTATCTTTAATTCCCCAGTCTAAAACAAAATCGCTTAAATCTAGTTCTTCTAATTCTTGTTCAAGCAACCCTAAATCCCAGCTAGCAACCTCATTACTTTTATTATCAATAAGTGCATACTCTCTTAACTTTTCAGGGCTTAAATCATCTGCTACAATGCAAGGAACTTCTTTTAATCCCATTTTTCTACTTGCTTTTAATCTTGTGTTACCACACCATACAACATTATTTTCATCAATAACCAATGGGTTCTTAAAACCATATTTTTCAATGCTCTTAACCACAACATCAACTGCATTATCATTCTTTCGTGGATTTTTCTCATTTAGTTTTAATTCTTTTACTTTTTTATATACAATTTCCATTAAACACCCTCTCTTTTAATTCTTTCTAATTCTTCAACACTAATTCGCCATATTGCTCCTATTTTTATTCCCCTTATTTTTCCGTTTTGCAACTTCCTAAATATTGTGATTTTAGAAACACCCAACTCTTTAGCGATTTTATCTACTGATAACATTTTTAATCTCCTATAATCTAATTATAGCAATATTAAAAATTCAAGTCAATAAAAAAAGACCTTATTCGGTCTTTTAATAATTTTCTATTTTAATTCCCTGATATATTCCATTGCTTCTTCTTCACTTAACTGGTCAAAATCATCAACACTATAATCTCCATAATTCATCATGGCATCAGTTAAATCTTTGTTTCTTTTTTCATCTTTAACCCATTGTCCATTTCTATAAAATTCTTTTGAATATGTGCAACCTTTATCTTTTTCTAATCTAGCAATATCCTTTCCAAATTTAAAATAATCATATTTCATCTTTAACCCCTCCAATTCTTATGTTTAATCTTTTCAATACCCTCTGGTTTTTTTATTGTGTCCCAAACCTCTTGTATCATTTTATCATACTTTTCAAATTCAGGTGTTCCCTCATCATACTTTCTTTGTTCTTCATAGAGTTTATGTGATTTTTCTTCTTTGGCTTTAATACTTTCAGGTGTATGGTATTGAACTTCAATAATTCTTCCATCAGGAGTTTTAAAATTGCTATTTATTCCCCTGTATGGTGGCTTTTCTACAATCCAATAGTTTTTGGTTTTGATTTCTTCATACCCTAATTTTTGTAAATTTTCTACTACATCACTATAAAACTTAACTGGATTTTCTTCCATCTTAAAAGTATATCTTACATTATCATTGACTGTTGCATCAGGTTCTTTTTGCATCTTTCTCAAAAAGCTATCAGCACTCTTAACTCTAAAATCATAACCCAATAACTCGCTTCCTAATTTATTAGCAATATCAGTCATATCTTTTGTAACTTTTGGCTCTACTTCCAAATCTTTTTTATATTCATTGATATGATTTTTAAATCTTTCATCATTTGTTTGGAAAGCATTTACTTTTTCAATATTCATTTTAGGATTATAATTTTTTGTTAC
>JAZUCB010000143.1:0-1103 GCA_045638985.1 Clostridia bacterium | reverse complement strand
GATAATATTATAGATGAAATAGAAAATGAGTTTTTAGATGAAAATCTCGGTTTTAAGGATATTGTTAGGCAGATTTTAAATGGAAGTTATTATAATGATTTTGGTTCTCTTTTTAAGTCAATAATTTCAATTTTATTTAATAATGTTTTAAGATTTATACCAATTTTATTAATTGTTGTTGCTATTTCATTAATTACCCAGTTGTTAATTAATTTTAAAGGCGAAAGATTTGATTCGGGCATAGTGAATGTTATTAATATGGTTTCAATAATTGTTGTTATTGTTTTATTGCTTGCTGTTTTTAAAGAAATTTTTCAAATGACTTATTCAACAATTAATTTGATGGAACGGCAGAGTGAAGTGATTTTCCCAATTTTATTAACCTTTTTAACTTCGATGGGAAGTGTTGTTTCAGTTGGTATTTACAAGCCGATTGTTGGTATTTTATCAACAACAATATCATTTGTTTTTTCTAATTTTGTATATCCGTTATTTATTTTTGCTTTTGTTTTAATAATATTAAACAGAATGTCTATAAGTTTTAAGCTAGATAAAATGTTTAATTTTGTTAATAGTTTATTTAAATGGGTTGTTGGGTTTGTTTTTACCATTTTTGGTGCGTTTTTAACAATACAGGGTATAAGTGCTGGCAAGTATGATCAAATAAGTTTTAAAACAACAAGATTTGCGATTAAAAGCTATGTTCCAATAGTTGGTGGGTATTTAGGTGATGGCTTGGACTTGGTTGTTTTAAGTTCTGTTTTAATTAAAAATTCTATAGGTTTGGCTGGAATTTTTATTTTAATTATAACAATTATTTCACCATTAATAACAATTATTGTTTTAAAGTTGTTGTTGCAGTTAATCTCATCAATAATTGATATATTGGGAGACGGCAAGATTTCTGGTTTTTTGGAGGATTGCTCAAAAATATTAATTTATCCTATTGTTATAATTTTATGTGTTTCATTTATGTATTTAATCAGCGTTGGTTTAATTGTTTGTACTTCAAATATAATTTAAGGTTTTGCGTGTGAGTTGGATATATAACATTATTGGAATTGTTTTTATTGGTATTATATATGAAATTTTATTACCTGTTG
>JAZUCB010000142.1:0-2606 GCA_045638985.1 Clostridia bacterium | reverse complement strand
CAATCCAAACACTGCAAATAACGCCAATAATTCAAATCCTAGAAATAAATAGTTTTATTTGAAAAATTGGTGATGATTAATTGGTTTACATTTTTTATAAAATAATTTATAATTAAAATAATTTAGCATATATTAAGAGGTTATTTTTATGTCTAATGAAAACAATAAAGAAATACTTAACGAAATAGTTGATTTAAGAAAGAAAACCACAGTTGCAAAAACTGAATCAAGTGAAGTTGAAAAACAACCAACTCAAAATATGGAAGATTTAGTTCCAACTGTTGAAATTCAAGAAGAAAATATTGCAGAAGAAACTATTTCTTCAGAAGAAAATAAAGAAGAGATTATTGAAAACAATAATGAAGAGGTTAACAAATCTGAAAAAATTGTTGTTCTTTCTAAAAAAGATAAATTTAAGAAATTTTTAAATTTAAAAGATAAACAAGAAAAAACAGCAATTGATCAAGATGCAAAACAAGCTCGTGGTTACGCATGGCTTGCATATATTTTGTTTTTTATTCCTTTATTTATTAATAGAAAAAATTCATTTGTTAGATTCCATGCAAACGAAGCATTAGAGATTAATATTATTGATGTTATTGGTTTAGTTTTAACTCTTATTGGAGCTTTAGTAAAACCAGTTTCATTATTCACTATTTTACTAGTTATTTTAGGTTGTGGGTTATTAACTTTAACCTTAATAACTAAAATTATAATGATTATTCACTCTGCTAGAGGAAAAAGAAAAAAATCACCATGGTTTTTTAATTTAACAATCATTGATTAATAAAAAAACACCTTTATTTTAGGTGTTTTTCTTTTTATTTATTAACTTATTTAACATATTCAATAACTAAATATCTGTTTGGTTCTTCACCTTCGCTATGAGTTGAAATGTGGTCTGTTGCTTGCAATATTGTGTGAATAATTTTACGTTCATAACTATTCATAGGTTCTAATTTTAAATTTCTTTTTTCTTTTAAAACTTTCATAGCCATTTTCTTAGCAAAAGCTTCAACAGTTTCTTTTCTTCTTTCTTTATAACTTTCAATATCAATAAAAACTTTTTTATTGTAATCAAAATTTTTCTTCACAACAGCGTTTAATAAAACTTGTAATGAATGAAGTGTTGTTCCATGGTAACCAATTAATTTACCCGTTTTTTCGCCATCTATAATAACATAAATACTATTATTTAAAACTTTACCTTTAATTTCACATTCAATTTCCATTATTTCACAAATATGTTTAACAAAATCAACTAATTTGTTAATAATTTGATTTTCTTCATCGGTTAATTCTGTTCTTTCAACAACTTCTTCTTTTTCAATTTCAGTAAAAACAACATTATTTTCTTTTTGCTTGTTTTTAGCTTTTTCTTCTTTCATTATTTGATATTCTAGTTTTTCTTGCTCATTTTCAAAATAAGTTATTTCAACTTTTGTTTTTTTTAGCATTGAGCCTTTTTCTAAAACAACAATATCAACATTTTCTAATGTTGTTCCAAGCATTTGCAAACCTTTTTCAATAGCTAATTCTTTTGAACTTGCACTAACATCTATAACTCTCATATTTTCTCCTACTTCTTTAAAGTTCTATCATAACTAACTTTGTTTTTAACTTCAATTTTTGATGCTTTTTTCTCATAAAGTTTATCAACAATTAGTGTTACTAATGGAGTTGTTACAAAACTAAATAAAGCACCTGCAACGATATATAAACCAAATGATGCTGTGTATAACAATGTAAACACACCCATTATGATTGGCATAATAATACTCATTGTTTTATTAGTTGAAACAATATTTGGTAAATTTTTCTTTTTATTTTTAATTTTTGTAATTATGTTATTTAATTGCATTGAAGCAAAACTTAAAACAGCTGCTAAAATACTTAAAATAAAATAACCATTCCATTTTGTGTAAGTTTCGTTTGTTAATAATTCATTCATAACAACATTATAAGTTGCTTCTGTGTATTTATTATATTCTGCTTTTTCATCATCACTCATTAATTGAATTTCAGCCAATTCTTCTTCTGTTAATTTTGAATATTCTGTTCCTAATTTTTGCTTTTCACTTAATTTTGCAACTGAGCTAAAATCTTTATAACTTAATGTTACGCTTGCTGAAGTATCTGGACGCCATAAATTTTTTATCCATAAGAAATCTTCTTTAATTTCATCATATTTTTTACTAACAGCAACTTGCGCTAATTTCAACTCTTCTTCATTTTCAACATTAATGTTGTTTTCTGTAACATAAGTTGTGTAGGTGTTGTATAAAACATCATATTCATTTTGAAGTTTATAAGCCGACATGCCATTTAAAGTGTTAAGTAATGTAAAGAATATAACCATTGTTAAAATCATATAAACAAGCATTCCAGCGCATGTTCCACCCATGCTATAATTTTCTCTTTTATATAATTGCATTGTTTTTTGATTTAAAATTTGAGGATTATTTGCATACCTCTTTTTTAAAGTGTCTAACTCTGGTTTTAATTTTGCCTGAACAACAGAGTTTTTCTTTGTTGAATATTTATTAAATAAATCTGCAGGCAATAAAACAAATTTAATAATTAATGTTATAAGTATTATTGTGAAA
>JAZUCB010000141.1:0-14769 GCA_045638985.1 Clostridia bacterium | reverse complement strand
ACTTACCAACTCTTCAAAATTAGCCCATTCTTCAGAAATCTTAATCTCATCCTTATAATAAACATAATTTGAAGTTGGATTTTCAACTGTAATATTAGTTCTAGTTATATTGCTATAATGCACTTCAGAAACAAAATCTATTGAATCGTTTTTAACACCATAAATCACTTCAATTTTAAATTTGGTTTTAGAAGAAGAATTCCAACTAATCTCACCAATATCTGTGTTATAGTTCAAGTTTATTGGAGTGCTAGGAATAATAACTTGGCAAGGTTCACTAAACTTATTACATGTTAATCCAAGAGAATCTTTACCAATCGCCTTAACACTTAAATCAAAGTTTTGTTCTTTAACTCTAAAATACTCAACTATTTCTGAAATATCCGCATATAAATACCCATCAATAACTTTTGAACTTTCATTGTTTAATGTGTATCCATTGGTTGCATTCAAGTTAAAAGATTCCACTGTTACATTACTGCCTTCACCGGTCAATGTTATTTCAACATTGTTCTCATTGTTAACATTTAACAAATATTTATCAACACCCTCAACCAATTCAATTTTAATATATGAACTTGTTTGATTTAAACTTGGTTTTTTCTCTAATTCATCCAACCCAACAATTGTTGGAGCACTCATCTTAGAAAGAACTTTAATATCAGATCTGGTTATCATATTGGTTGAAACATTTGAAATTTCATTTTGCAACTCGCCATCAAAACCAACATATCTTAAAGATATAACATAAGTTTCACCAGGCTTAACCATTATTTTGAAATTACCACTTTCAGAACCACCATAAGTGTAAGTGTTTGGAGATCCAGTTGCTGTTAATTTAGAACCTTCAAAAGTATCAACCTCTAAAAAGTTTGTAAATGTGTTAGGCAAATAAACCCATAAATTAGCCACTTCATCTCTGCCATTAATATCAAAATTACCGTTAATGCCTATTAAATACTTATCTGATTGCAAACTACCATCAACCAAATAAACGCTATTTTCTTTTGCCAATATCAACCTACCATTATCATCAATAGAGATTTCTGGTAAGTTTGGCAAAGTTTTAAACATAAACACTTTTTTAACACTATTCAAATAGTCATTTCCACCCTCAGTAAACAAAGTGAAATCAAGAACTTTAGTTGAACCTTCTTTATTAATCAAGTTTGATATTTCAGAACTTGCATCACCATTTATATCTAACATGTTAGATTCATAGTTTTCTTTCAAAACAACTTGTTTATCAACACCTTCATCGTCATAAACTAATGAATATGTAACTTTTTCAGCACCACCAACACTCCAAGTTAATTTTCCATCTTCAGCTAATGCAATTGAGGTTGGAGCATTTTTTCTTCTATAGAAAGACGACTCACTAATATTACTTCTCACAAAGTAATTCTCACCCTCAACATATGAAACAACTTGAATTCTATATCTTTGACCCTCTCCATCAAACTCGTTTGGCAATTCAACAAACACAAAAGTTTCTCCATCTATAACGCTTGTTGAATATTCACTTCTCCATGTTGCTTCAACAATTTCTTCAACGTCCGGCTCATCACCACTTTGAACCACAAAACGATATTGATATTTAACCTCTGCACCACTACCATCTGCATTAACAGTTTTCCAAGAGAACATTCCTTTGGTTAAATCGATAGCCTGTGGATTTATCAACTTATAAATCAAACCATCATGATCAGGTGCACTTGGATTCTCATTATTATAACCAAAACTTATTGGCTCAGAATTTGTTATTCCATATCCATCACCTATTAAAATCAAGCTTGCAGAATACGATCCAACTTCCAAACCTTCTAAGAACATCTCAGAATCTAAGTCTTCATATTTATAGATATATTCATTACCATATTCATCTGTCAATAAAACAGTGTAACCACCTATATAATCCAAAGCCGAACCATCACAAATATCGCTAAAGTTGATTAACCCATCATTAATAGTAAATGAACTTGTTGCTTTCAATTTCCCAAAGCAATTTGGCAAGCCAGATAAATTACTCATAAAATATTCATCGTTGCCAGCTGTTGCAATTTTAACTCCATAAACAACATTATAATCCAATCTTTCTTCATTTTCTTTAAAGAAAATTTCATTTAAATCGATTTCTGCTGTTTGATTTATTTCATTAAACTCATAATCTTCTGGGAATGTATATTTAACAAAATCAACAACTTCTCCACTATTATCAGTTATAGTAATATAATAATCTTTAACAATCACTCCGTTAATATAGCTATAATTAAATATTAATGTTCCACTTCCATCGTTCTTAAAAGCATTATATCCTTCAGCTGGATTTGTTGGGCAATATGGTGTTGAAGGTTTTTTACCTTCTATTGTTTTGTTATTAAAACCTTTAACAACAATGTCTAACCCATCAACTGATTTATAGCCTAATTGAACTTCATAATCTCCTTCACCAAATCTTTCATCTAAAATAATATAAACAGGAATCTCTGTCATACTATTTTTAATTTGGGTTAATTCATAATAAGTTGCAAGAAGATCACTTAAGCTCTTGTCTTTATAATTTATAGTTTTTAAAACCGGATATATTTCAAATATAGCTTCAGTATCTATTTGAATGTTAAAATCATAGCTTACTCCGTTAACCAAAACTTTAACTTCTTTAAACACTGAATACACAGACTCATCAGAAACACTTAACTCAATAAATAATTCTAAAATAGACTCTGGGAATCCAATTCCTGTTTCTATTTTTTTATCTGTTGGCTCAATTGAATTGTAGCTTTCAATTAAACTCACATATCCTTCCCAAATATCTTTTGTTATAGCAAACTTAATTAATCCATTTTTTAACTCAACAGCATCAAAATCAGAAGAATCGTTTGCATCTAAACAAATATATTTCACAAATGGTTGATCTTCTTTATATAAAACAGTGTTTTCTGCATGAATAAGTTCAACTGAACATAAATAAACACCATTTCCATTAACCAATGAAGCAACATCAAAAGATGTTCCATAAGTTTCTTTTGCACTTAATAAATTTTCATCTTTACTATACACACCAACCTTAAACTTTGCATCGGTTAAAGTGCTTTCCCAGGTTAATTTTCCATTCTCAATTTTAGCATTATCAATATATTTATTTTGAACACTAACTTCTATAGATATTAAAGTTTCATCATTATTTAAATATGCAACCTTGTCACTTCCAACTTCAACACTATTTCCAATTGCACCCACCTGATATTTAATTATTCCAACACCATCTTTTAGCTCAGCAACTTCGGCAGAGTTATTTAAAATACCAAAAGAATTGTTTATAGATTCACCCAACACTGTTGCATTGTCTAAAAGTTTAATCTCATACTTACTAGCACCATTAACATATGCCCAATTTAAAGTTTTTGATGAAGTGTTAACATTAATAGCAGTTGGGGCACTTAATTTATTAACACTAAGTGAAGTCCCTCTATTATTAGCCACAACGCTTGAATTGCTTTTACCAACAACTTTTATTTTTATAATTCCAGGAACATCTTCTTCTATTAAAGATATTGAAATTTCACCACTAGAAGTATTTATCTCTTTTGCGTAAGAGCCATTTTTAAATAACAAATATTTATAGTTTGAATATTCTGCATTTTCAAGGTTGAATTTTAAAACACCACTTTCTGAATATAAATCCGCAGCCGGTGCTAATTCAAATGCTTGATTTTCAATTCCTTTATATAAAACCAAACTTTCTTCATCAATTATTGGGGTTGAATTAATTTTAAGTTCACCCTCTTTAACGCTAATCAATTCAGAGCTAGAAAAATCTAAAGTTTTTGAATTTGTTGTTAATTCATCGTTAATATTGTGTGTAATTGTTGTTTCAATATTTGAAGCTCCTGAAATTACAATATTTCCATCATTATTAACACTCGCTTCTAATTTAACCACATCAATATCAAAAGTTTTTGACACATTTAAATAGCCATTTGTGTTTGAATATTCCAATGTGATTTGAATTTTTTTCTCATTAATATATTCAACATATTCGCTTATATCAATTTGATACAAGCCATTTTGAAGCTCTAATTCTTTTAAGTAAGACTCATTAACATATAAATTAATATTGTCATCTTCAGCCTTAACTTCTAAATCATCTTTTAATCCAATAATTCTGCAAGAGTTTGAAATTGAAGCATCAAAATTAATAAATAAATTATTATCATTTATTTTAATATCTTCAGCATTTTTAAACTTGATAATTAATTCAGAGAAATTTGAATAGAAGTCATCTCCATCTCTTTTAACAGAAACTCTAAAATTATACTCTCCATCTTCGCCAGAAACCTTATCCGCCAAATTTAAATATGAAACTCCACCAGCATCACTTACTTGCACATCTTTAATCTCACTGCCATCAAATTCAAACTTAAACTCAGCATTATTAATTGTTGTCCAACTAACCACACCATCTGAAAGTTCTGCTTCTATTGGTTCTGATTTAACAGCTATTTTTGAAGCAACATCAGAATCAATATAAAAGTTTGTTCCTTGAATTCCTGCATTGGTTATATTACCTAACGCTTGAACTGTGTATTCATGTTCTCCAGCACTCAACGCATCAACATCTATTGTGAATGGAGCAACCTCTTCGCTTCCATTTAGCAAGTATTTTACTCCATCAATCATTTCCCAAGTTAAATTATTCCCTGTTAAGTTAAGCTCAGGCGCATCAAGCTTATTAATTGAAACTTCTAAATTATCACTTCTTAAGAAATATGTATCTCCATTGGCGTCAACTCCTGTTAATAATGAAGTTTCAACACTAGCTGGTGCATAAGCAATAATTTTAGATGAATAATCCTCTTCTGCAAGAACAACAGTTCCAGTCGCAGGTTGATAGTCTTTTTCTTCTGATTCATTTATTAAATATTTAACAACTTTATCAAATTTATAATTAATTCCACTTCCAGTTTTAGAAATTTCAAACACAGGAGCCGAATATTTTCCTAGTTTAATAGACTTATAATCACTGCAGAATGAATCCTCATCAAATTTTAAAATTGTTAAAACGTAATCCTTACCAATTTCAATTTTTAACTCACCAGTTTGAGCACTACCATTTATATAATCATACTCAAAGCTATTTAAGTCTAAAATATCATCTCCGTTGCTTTCAATAATAGTTGTCCAAACATTTAAAGAATCGGTAACTTCAACAAAATAATTACCCTCATCAAGTGAAATCTTACCATCATTAATAGTTAAGCTTTCAATTTCTGTTCTATTAAAAATCTTGGTTGTAACACTTGAATCTAAAAATTTATTTTCAACACCCAAAACTTTTAATGAGATTAAAACAGATCCATCAATATTATCTACTTCAACCCATCCGGTGTTTGTTTGTTCTTCTATATTTTCTATTATGTAGCTAACATTTTCTGTGCTTGCCCAATTTATTCTATTTTTCTTACTTGAAATATCAAAAGTTGCAGTTATCTGATCTTCATTAATAGACTCTTTGGCTTGTATGTTTTCAATAATTGTTTTTGAAGAAGATATTTTTCCACTTTGTGCCACGTAAATTTCAAAATTATATGTTTCACCAACATTTAAACTCGTTTCAGAAAAGTCTAAACTATATTTTTTTATTCCTTCAGAATTTTCAACTAAGTTTGCACCATCGAATCCAATTCCAAACGTTTCTTTTATCTTATTTTCAGAATCTGTAATTGAAATATTAAACCTTTCGCATTCCCCCGCAAAACTCCATGTTAATGTTCTGTTGCTATTAACTTTAAATTCACTAACACCATTCAACTTTTCAACACTTTCTTTTGAAATTACTTTAGCATTAACATAACCCAAGAAATTTTCATCTGTTGTGGTTCTTCCAATAGCATAAACATTAACAACTAAGTTACCATTCGATTTGATTTCATTGCTTAAATCAATATAATATCCACTATTAGTAAATTCGCTTGAGAAAACAAATTCAGAATTTCCAATTTCAAAAAGCACTCCACTTAAAGTTTGAAAATCTGCTTCGCCAAATCCTTCAACTTTAAGTAAACCATTAGAATCAACATCTGCTGAAATTGAAGCAAGTGCTCCAACCGTAAAAGTTCTAGATACTGGTTCACTATTTATATATTTAGATTTTGCGCTATCTTTTGCTTTTGCTGTTATTTTCACAGAGTATGTTCCAGCAACCATTTGATCAAACAAATCCGAAACATTAACCTGAGCATCTGTCCAATTATTACTAAACACAACATGATTTAAAGAATCACTAACTTCTATTAGATATTCAAAATCGTTAGAATCAATTTCTGTGTTTGAATCGTCCCAAACCAATCTGCTTTCAATAAAGTTTTCAACTTGTGCATCTAAATAATTTCCATTTTCTAATCTTAAACCCTGAACATCTAACCTTCTTATAGGAGTTAGTTCTTTAATTTTACTAGAATAATATTTAACACCATTGGTTGAACTCTTAGCAATTGTTTGAAGATTTACTTCTAAAACACTTGCATTAGAATATGCCCCATCTTCCATTGTGTCTAAATTTTTACTTTGAACATTATATTCTAATGGAGTTTCCACAAATCCGGCAGAATCTGCATTAACACTTATTGAAAAGCCTTTGATAACACTTGCAAACTTTTCTAATTCATTTTTTTCAAAAGTTATTGTGCCATTATCAATCGCAACTTTAGGCTGAGGCAACACGCAGAACTTAAATTCTTCACTTTCTTCACCATTTTCAAACTCTGGCGCAGGATTTGTTGCCTTCACTTTAACCGAATATGTAACACCCTCTTTCATTTCAAAGGTTTTATATGTGTTCTCACTGATTTTATAAGTTGCACCTTCTAATGTTGGACTAGTTGTGAATAATTCATAATTGTTCATACCATCATTAACCAACACTTCATATCCAGTTGCATTCAAAACAGAATCCCAAACCAAATTATATGATTCATCAACTCTTATGTTTTGAACCTCTTCTAATTGTTCAGGCTCAATAACACTTAAGTTTAAATCCCTTGAGGCCGATTCACTTCCATAAAACACGCGCACAATTGTTACTTGCCCTTCAACGGCATTAATCCCTTTACATTTCAACGTAAAAGAACCACTCGCTCCATTATCAAACGATGGGCCACCAAGAAGTTCTATATTTGCCCCATAAACCTCAACCGTTATAGCAGTATATGTAACTTCTGCTGGGCTTAAAGTGTAATTAAAAGTAACCTCATCACCAACTGCCACCTTATAAAGTTTATTAGCCGCATCAAAAGAAACGTCATCTCCCCATTTAAAACTAATTTGAGTAGGATAAACTTCTCCTGAGCAACTGCAAGAATTAAAAACAATTCCGCAAAACATAATAACAAAACAAATAAAAAGAACTTTTAATTTTTTCATCGTTTTCTCCATTTTTCAATTAATATAATAACTTAATATAAATATAGTTATTATAATAATAACACACACTTTTTTATTATCAAACTAATCAACAATAAAAATTACATTAAGCTCTAAATTTTTACCACTTTTCTTTTAAATTATTTTATGTAAAAACAAACTCATTTATTAAGTTATCACCCATAAAATCCGATAAATTCAAATAAAAAAAGAGGCTAAAATTGCCTCCTAATTCATTTCATAGTCATTTTTATCAAAAGCACTCATAATGCAAAAGTTTTCAATGTTATCATTAACAACTTGCATATATTGCTCATAACTTTCATAGCCCATAGCAACAGCTTCTTCATTATTTTTAGCACCGTAAATATTAACCAGTGAAGCATAATCAGTCTCATAGAATCCATACTTATTGAAGTGCCCTAAAGAAGCCAAGTCTGCATAATTCATTATAGTTTTATTTTTACAACCATCTTCGCGATCACCATCAGCTTGATAATGCTCGTCATTATGATCATGCAAACCTAAAACGTGCATTAATTCATGAATGCTTGCAACCTTATTATGATTTGTGGTTTGAGTGTCTGCTTTAGGATAAATCTTATACTCCGCTTGCCCTGCAATTCTAGAAGGAGTTTCTTTATCAACATATTGAAAAACAGTCATAATAGCATCTGAATCTGACTCTTCCTTCTCTTTAGAAACTTTAACCTCATCTTGCTCAGACGCACCACGCTTAATATCAAATTTAATATTAGGATTTATAACTTTAAAAACATCGTTTAAAAACCCACAAGCCTTTGCAATATACCAATAATATTCATTTGAAACACTATCTTCAACACCAATATTTATTATTCCATCTTCAGAAATATTCAATCTGTTTGCATGAGGAGCAATTGGCAATTCAGAATAAGCACCTAAAAAATATTGATCAGGGCAAACATCCACTTCTTCAATGTCAACAACGGGATCTCCAAATATTAAATCAATATCTGAGCTAAGCCCTTCGCCTGCAATCATAAGCAATGCTCCACCAGCAGCCATCAAACTCCACCCCATAATATCTATCCAATGTTTCGCAACAAAATTTTTTAATTTTCCACCCATAATTTTCCACCTCTTAATTAACTTGTTTTCTTAAAATATCGTTCTTCTTTAATTTTAAGCCGGTTTTAATTTTTAAAACTTGTTGAACCTTATTTGCCACTTGAACTTCCTCTCCATCTTCACTCAAAAGTTTTTCCACAACAAACACCTTATTAAACTCTTCACTTGGACTCAAAACCTCTAACTCATCACCAAGTTTAAAGTTATTTCTTTGCTCAATTATTGCATAACCATCTTTTGCATCTTCCAAAACAATCGCCATAAACTCATGGGATTGAACAGGCATAGAAGTTTCCAAACACTCGCGTTTTTCATCATTAGATAAATAAAACGCTGTTGTGTAATTTCTGTGGCTAGATTTAACACACTCAGAATAAAGTTCATCAATAATTTTCAACTCTTGCTCTGAATAATCTCTGTCTTCTGATTTAATCTTTTCTAGTAAATCAACTGCTCGCCTATATGCATTTGCCACGTTTGCAACGTAATAACTAGATTTCATTCGGCCTTCAATTTTAAGGCTATTAACTCCTGCCTCTTCCATTTCTTTTAAATATTTAATCATGCAAAGATCTTTGCTATTTAAAATGTATGTTCCACGATTGTCTTCTTGAATTTCATACTTTTCATTTTGCCTAGACTTTTCTGTTATTGAATATTCCCAACGGCATGCTTGAACGCAAGCACCCCTATTCGAATCACGCCCAGTTAAATAATTAGATAATAAGCATCTTCCAGAATAACTGATGCACATTGCCCCATGGCAAAAACACTCAATTTCAACTTCTTTCGGAATATACTCTCTTATCTCTTTTATTTCTTTTAAACTAAGTTCTCTTGCAAGAACTATTCTAGTAACACCCATATCACAAAAGAATTTTGCAGAATGTTTGTTTAAAATGTTTGCTTGAGTGCTAACATGAATATCAATTTCAGGAGCATTATCATGAATATATTTTATCAATCCAACATCACTAACAATTACCCCATCAACTTTGGCCTCTTTTAAAACTTCCAAGTATTCATCAAGACCATCAAAGTCATAGTTTCTTGCAAGAATGTTAAGCGTAACATAAACTTTTTTATTTATAGAGTGAGCATAATTGCAAGCATCAATAATCTCTTCATTTTCAAAATTGCCAGCAAACGCTCTAAGCCCAAACTTTTTGCCTGCCAAATAAACAGCATCAGCCCCAAAATTAAAGGCACTCATCATCTTTTCTTTATTACCAGCCGGAGCTAACACTTCCATCATCTCGCAACACCCTCCCACACAATATTGTGTTATTATATCATATATAAGCATAAAAAGTCAATATTAGATATATATTAATAGCACGCTCCCAATAAAGGAAAAAACCTATAAAAACATTTAAAACAAAAAACACACCAAATTTTAATCTTTAAACACAAAATCAATATAAAATAAACCACCAAATTTCAACCCAAATTAAAAAATATTAACTTCTTTAAACCCTTCACAAAAAATAATATAGATTTTAAATTATTTTAAAAAAACTGTATTGACAATCCCCTATCTCCATGCTAAACTGAAAAAAAAGAAAAGGTGGTAAATTTATGAATACTTTAGAAAAATTAACTAGCGAAATTTGCGAAAGATATTTAGAGGAATGCACAGATATTGAACTACCAACTGCAGAAGTTGAAGTCCCTGAAGCTGATTTTGAACCAGGAATATAATATAAACACGGATTGAACCCGTGTTTTTATTTTTTGCGCTTATTCAATAAATAATCAATTTTCTTTCAATTCTCAAGTTCACAAAAAAAATACAACCATCAGATTAAAGCTCTAAAATTTTCATATTGTTTAAAAAGTAAACAACCATATTAAAATCCGCCATATTGACTTTTTCAGCCATTTATGATACACTATAAATGTAAAAAAATAAAAAGGTGGAAATTTTTATGAGAGATAATTTAGATTTTAGAGATAGAATAAAAGAAGTTTCTGAAGAAACAGAATTTTCAAGAGCAAGCTGGTATGATCATAGTAGCCTAACTCGCCCAATGGTAAGCGAATATAGTTCAAACACACATTCAATACCTAACGAAGCAGAAGAAAAACCGAAATTAAAAGAAAGATTGCTTTCAGTTGTTTCTGGTGCTTTAAGCAAATTTGAAAAATTTGCAAATAAAAACTACTTATTTAACTCCGATGAGCCAATAGAAGTAACCGATGTTCAAGAATTAAATTCAGAAAACCCTGCAGATATGGACTTTTCTGAAATGGATAAATAAAGCAACTGGTAAATTAAGGCTTTGTTTTAAATCACATCCAAACAAATAAAAGAATATCAATCAAAAACATTTCAAGCATGTGATGATCTCTTTTATAAAACTTTTATAAACAATTCTTCTCTTGTTAAGGCTAATCTTAGCACTAATTGGGCAAACAAAAACCTTAACACTTTAAAAAAATTGTAAAACAACTATTTTAAAAAACTTGAATTAAAACCCCTATTGTTTTTAAAAAAGCAGTATTGACTTTTTTATGTATGTGTGATATAATGTAATTGTAATTTAATAAAAAGGTGGAAAAAAATTATGAGTAAAAGTAAAGAATTTTTGGGCGTTGATAAAAACGATTATATTGAAGTGGTTTCAGACGTTAAAGAGTGTATAACTGAATACATGCCAAATGGAATAAACAAATTTAGCAAATTACTTGCTTCTGGAATCGAAAATGCTGGCGAAAAAGTTGGAAATTGGATTAGCAAACATCCAAAATTAACAGCTTATGCATTAGGAGCATTGGCAGGTGCTGGCGTTGGAGTTATCACAACAATTGACAGTAATTTTGCAACTATTGCCGCAACTTCTGGCATTTTCGCTGGATTAGGCGTTGCAACAACTGGTTTATTTCACGGAACTTACGCATATGCGAAAAAATCTACTTCAAACGAAAACGAACCAATGGAAGTAACTGATGTTGAAGACTTTTCAGCAACTGCAGTTTTAGAAAACGATTCTCCTGAAATGAATAAATAATTAATTTTTCTTAACACTTTAATATAAATCATTTTATTAAAACAACTCCCTCAATTTAACTGGGGGAGTTGTTTTAATAAGCAACCTCTCCATAAAATTTTTTAGGTGGTTATTTTAGAAAAAGCATCTCAAGAATTTACAATAACTCCATAAAAAACAACTCAACTTATTATAGTTTTTTTATTAACAATTAACTATTTGGCTAAAGAATATTTATTAACAAAAACACACAAAACACTTAGAGATTTTATACTTCTCTAAGTGTTTTTCATTTAATTAACAAAGTATATTCATATAAACGTTAAGTAGAAGGTAAACTTGACAATGTATAAAAGTCTGTACAATAATAATTTGATGAAATTACTATAGAAGACCCATTATAAGAACCTGATCTCAACGTTGTTTCATCAACAACATAATAAGTTGAACCACTTTTATATAAAAAAGTCATTACATGTGGAGAATTTGAATAACTTCTTAATTTATCTCCAGGCTTCAATTGAGAATATGAAATTTCTGTAGGATATGATGATCCATAAGTAGTATCTGAATAGCCACAATAAGCCGCAATAAATCTTTGATATCCTGCACAATCAGTTATCCAATAACCCCCATTAGAAATGGTATCAACTATTGATTGATAATCCCAATAAACAATGCCTCCACTCATAGAATAATTTAAACTATTATTCTTACTCCATGTATGAGCAACCCTTTGCCAATCATAGTAAGTTGATCCATTTTTAAATGTTCCACCAGTTTGATTTGTTGCATATCTATTTTCACACAAACTCCCACTACCATCCTTTAAAAAACCATATACTATAGTTCCTGAATAAGTTAATTGTAGTGCTGTTTGCACGTAGTTAATTCTTTTCTGTTTCATGTCTGCCGATTCATCACTTATTCCATTTATTGTAGCAACAGCACTATTATACGCATCTAAATAGTCTCCTGTTAATGAAACACCATTTAAAGCACCTGCAATAGTACCCCCTCCAGAGCCAGCACTAACATTCTCTGTAATAGGATTTCCATCCCAGAAGAAATCTGAAGATGAATTAAACATTGATCCTCCAGCACCTGTTGGCTTATAAACAAAGTTATAGTTCATATATATGTATCCTTTATCATAATCTGTGCCATTTTTGTTTTTACTAATTCTCCAAGAATAACCATTATCCGACAATGCCGCCGCAGTGCTAAACTTGCTTACTCTAGCATTAACGGTAATTCGTGGAACGCCCTCTTCAGTTATGGTTAAGTCCAAATAATCATCTTCTGTATAAGATAAATGGTCTACTGGCATAGTTTTAACAATGTTTGTGTAAACAGGAGATTGCTGAACACCTTCATACTCATTTTGCATACTAATAGTTCTAGTTTTATAACCTCCTGATAAGATTTGTGAACCATCTTTATAGCACTTGATTTGTATTTCCACATAGTAATCGCCCTTAACCATTATACTAGGACTTGAGTTAATATCATCGTTTTTAATAAACACATCGGGCAAAACAGTTGTTTTATAATCGTCAAAAACATTCTTTATGAACAAGTTTCCTACTTCTATATGATCTTTAGGTTCATATTTAGCAAGACCAAAATAATCATACTTTGAAGATAAATTCTCTGAAGAGGTTTCAGTTGCAGTAAATAGAATTGTATCACTATAACCATCACTATTATTATCACCACTTGGATATTTAGTAACTGTAACTATATATTCTGTATATTTCCCATCATTTGCACCAGTTGATGTTGTTGTATAAGAAGGAGTTTCAGTCATATCAGGCATCCGAGTTCTATTTAAATCTACCAAATTAGTCTTATCCACCGCACCAGAAGCATCTGTATTGTTTCCAGAACAAGAATCTGGTGAATTTCCACAAATTTCACCCATATTCATAGTAAACACTTTTCCATCGCCCGTGTAAGCATTATCTGTTGTTGAACTTTTAGCTTCTCCCTTTTTGATTGTAACAGTTTTACTATCGGGATTTGTGGACGAATTAAACAATGCATCGAGATTTTCTCCAGAACCATTAAATATCCATTCTAAAGTAACACCTTTTCCACCGTTCGCATTTGCAACACCATATTTAAATATGCCTGATCCATCAGGGTCGCTATAAGTTGTTGTGTTATTTATGCTAACATTATCTACTTCTGGGAATAAACCTCCAATCCACTGAATTGTTGCACCATTCTCATTTGATCTCACATTGCTTTCAGAAACGTCAGAATCTAACATTCCAACAATTCCACCCATATGGCTAACATAACCTTGAATAAACACTCCTTCACCAGTGAAATTCTCTGTCGTATTAGTGCTAACCATAGTGTTTTTTGAAGCATATCCAACAATTCCACCAACTTGAGAATCACCTTTTAGAATAGAATATCCTTCTGCAGACGCAAGTGAACAGTTATAAACAAGTGTGTTTTCTGCATGGCCTATAATACCACCAACTCTGTTTCTTCCTTGAATATAAGGATAAACTTTGCAATCTGCAACATAACTATCATCATTAGTTGCTAAAATTTCAGATTTACCAACTATTCCACCAACATTATCGTTACTGCTTGCCGAACCAATTGATGTGTATGAAGATACCTCTATTATTGACGCTCCATACATTATTCCTGCAACACCGCCAATATTTGCAGCCAAGTTACTAGGGTTAATTCTAACTCCTTTTATTGTTCCACCCGCTATTAGCGAATTATTTAAATAGCCAACAATTCCTCCAATTCCACCTCCTAAATTACAAGAAACTGTTATATTGCTACTTGCATTTAACACTTCTCCATTTAGTGAAACTCCATCTACTGCAGTATAACTACTATTAACTTCACCACTATCCTTTAACATACCAAAGAATCCACCACAATAATTATATTCAGCATGAATAATCAAATTTTGAATAATTCCATTTGCAGTTATAGTTATCTTTGTTTTCTCGGCATAGCCAGCAATTCCACCAACATAGTTATCGCCTTCAATTGCAGAAGGATTAGCACTATCTTCACAAACCACCTTAATGTTATTGTTTGAAACGGTCCAACTATTAATATAACCAAATATTCCACCAACATAAGTTGAGCCTTTAATATTGTAATCACTATTTTTCAAGTTCACTTGTAATGTCGCAGATCCATTTATTGTTGAATCCATAACATAACCAATTAAACCACCAACATAACTAGCGTTAATTATATTACC
>JAZUCB010000140.1:0-3243 GCA_045638985.1 Clostridia bacterium | reverse complement strand
TATTTTCTATATTATTAGGTAAACTTTGTTTAATATCCCCCATTAAACTTTGTTTAATACCCCTATTAAACTCAGTTGTATAGTATTTAACAAATTTTATTCCATTTTTAAAATCTTCTTCTTTTGCAATTAATCCTTTTTCTTGTAATGATTTTAAAACCTTCATAACACCTTGTTTAGTTGATTGCGTCCAATCTGCTAAATACTGCAAGCTTCCATCAAATCTTTGCCCATCCACTTGTGAAAATCCATATATAATCGCATACACATCTTTCTCAAGACCTTTTAAACCAAGTTCTTTAACCATAAAACTTTGAACCACATAGTAGTTACCATCTTTAATTCTGCTTTCTGCCATATAAATTTCTCCTAAACAAAATAAAAACCACCATCAGTGGACTAATGTCGTGAGTGTCCTTTGATAGTGGTTGTTTAACCTAGTATTTAGTTGTTACCAAGCATTTAGCTCACGACTTCTAAATACTAGGTTTTTTGTTTTTGTAATTCCTTACACTTATTACTATATATTATTAGAAATCAATTGTCAACAATTAAAATGGTAAATTATCATCATTAACTGGTTCAATCTTTTCTTCTCCATTTTTTGGTGTTCCACAAAACTCAATATCTCTTACAATTACTTCTGTTGCATATCTTTTAGAACCATCTTGTGCCTCCCAACTTCTTGTGTGAATTTTACCACTAATGGCAACCTTTGAGCCTTTACTGATATATTTGATACATCTTTCTGCTACTTTACCAAATGCCACCAATGTAACAAAATCAGTAATTTTTTCTCCCTTTGAGTCTACACCATCATTAACTGCAATGGTCATTTTTGCAATAACACCTTCATTGTTTTTAACTTCTTCAACATCTCTTGTTAAATTTCCTACTAAAATAACTTTATTCATTTCTTAACTCCTCATAAAATTTTATCAATGGTTGGTTTCACCATTGTCTGTTTCCCCATAAACCATCTCTATAAATTCATTATATTTCCTTAATTTTAACTTATTAGGGCTTTCTTTTATAGAAATAGATATATATTTATCAAAATACTCTCTAATCCTGTTTAACATCCGTTTTTCGCCTTGTTTTAATCCATCTTGATAGGTTTTTGATGATTTCCTTTCATTAATTAAGGTCTTTCCTATTGTTCCACCACTTTCAACATTATACATTTGATATCCTTGCTTTCTATAAAGGTCAATATAATATCTTTCATGGTCATCTAATAAATGTTCAGGAAAATTCAAACATATTAATTTCCAACCCAATTCATTGTTTTCACCATAAAAACCTCTCTTTTTTAAACTGACATCAATAGCCTGTTTATACCCAAGCAGGTGGCTGACTAATCTTTGTAATAAATGTTTTGACTTTCCTATATAAGCATAACGCCCTTCATCATCTGTTCTAGTAAATATATAAATCCCACTTTCATTGTTTACATAAGGACAAATCTTTTTAATCTCAATTTCTTTGATTTTTTGTATTGAAAATAATTTTTTATAATTTACACTCATAGGTAATTCCTTCCAATAAGTTTTAAAAATTCCTCTCTACTATGTGTTTTCTCATATTCAAACTGACAAATCTTTTTAAGCAATAAATCCTTTACTTTATCAAAATGCACACCCTCATTTGACATGTTATGATGTTTCGCACACAAATAAACAACAAATCCATTTTTATCACTTATTTTTCTATTGGAACCAAAAAATATATGATGTAAATGCAAATTTTGAGTTGTCCTACAAAAGAAACAACTTTTAGTAAATTGTATAATGCTTTTCATCTCACACCTTGTTCCCATAGATTTTTTAACTCATTAATTTCAGCAGGTGTTTTAGTTTCAATTCCTAATTCTTTTGCTTCCTGAACTACACCATCAATAAACCTTGACATTTCTTGTGTGTTATAGTGATGAGTTCCAACACCTACTCTACAATGCACAAATGTTTTTCCATTAAGTTCACTTTCCCCTAAAATATGGTAATAATCAAAAACTCTTTTTGCACTCTCAAATGCTTCCTTCACTATTGAATAAGTTTCTAATACACCATATTGCAAAACCATTTCATGATGCACATCATCAATTCCTCTATTTAAAATCTTTGCCATTTGGTCTTGTAATGCCCAACTATAATTATTAGCATTTAGACCTCTCTTTTGTTTAAATGGTTCTATGTTACATTCATACTCTTTACCTTGTTGAAATTCAGGTGCTAAACTTAACAAATAAGTCTGCACCTGTAATGTATCTTCAAGGTTCTTAATTCTAATCTTCACTATATTCTAATTTATCCCTTTCAATTCTATCTCTTTCATTTGAAATCAATGAGTTATAATCTTTCAATTTTCTATTTACATTTTCACAATAAACATTCTTTTTATACTTGATTTCATTGATTTTTGTTCTCAACTTATTTGTTAAAACATCTGCTTTTGTTGTTTTTCTTTCAATTTTATTTCTACATTTTTTCGCTTTTGCCATTAAATTGTCATATCTATTAAACATATTACACCTCTACATCTTTTTGATTTTTCATTTGTAAATACATTTCAATGTTTTTTCTCAAAACATCACTTAATTTGTCCCATCCCAACAAGCTATTCAAATATTCTTCATCATCAGCATCTGCTTCTGCAATGGTTTTTCCTTTAAACTTTCCACTGGTAAACAAATACTCGCCACCAATTACTGAATTTTGTCTATCTTGTCTATTAATAGCCATAGACACCTCTTCTGCACTTGCAATGCTATCATCAATTCCAATACCAAGATTTCCCAATGCTCTACCCCAAGCAGAAGTTTCGCAATTCTCAACAAAACTTGTTTTGTTAATCATTGAACTCTCTCGGTTTTCTTGTGCAAATCCTGTTGCCATAATTCTTTGGTTCTCATCTTTAACAATAGCTTTAATAACACAACTATCATCTGTTAGACTAACCAACTCACTTTCTAAACTCCAACCTTTAAAATTTTCACGAAAGTAACCAATTCTTTCGTTTACCATTACATAATTTTTCCCTTTAATATTTACTGATTTCATAAGTTCCTCCTATACATAAACACTATTTTTTTCTGTTAAATAAACTTTTTCTTTCTTGATGTAAATAAAAATTCCATCTTCATCTTGATGTATACTATAATTTTTAATTCTAACAACATTGTTTTTGGTATTAAAATATTCAATGGCAAGTTGCTTTTCAGCATAAATTCTATACATATACACA
>JAZUCB010000139.1:0-2062 GCA_045638985.1 Clostridia bacterium | reverse complement strand
TTATATAAAAGCAGTTAAGTTTATTATGGCTAGCTTATTACATAAAAAAGACTATGCTATTTTAAATGATGATATAAAAAATAACTTATTAAATAATGACTACATAACTTTATATCAGTTTATTGAGGAAAAAGAGAAAAGTGGAGATAAGTTATTAGTTAGTTCTGTTTTTGATATGTTTGATGCTGATTCTAATTGTGATATTTATGATATTATTAATTATAATTTTAATGAAACAGAGGAAACAAGTGAATATTACAAAGATTGTGTTAAAAACATTAAAATGGCGGGATTAAGTAAGCGACAACAATCAATTATGGCTAAAATTTCAACCTGCGATAATGAGGATGAAAAAAGAGCGTTAAGAAAAGAATTGCAAGAAATTATTATAAAAATGAAGGATAAATAGAAATGAATATTGAATTAGAAAAAGAAGTTAATACAATAATTAAGCAGGCTTCAAAAACCGGTGTTATAACCCAAGAAGAAATTGGTGCAAAACTTATATCGTTTGATTTAACAAATGAGCAATTGCAAGCCGTTTTTCAAATGATTCAAGATGAAGGGATTTCAATTGAAGAGCAAGAAGAAGTTATTATTAAAGATGAAGAGTTAAAAGAAATCATTAGCAATGTTAAAGTTGATGACCCGGTTAAGGTTTATTTAAAAGATATTGGTTCTGTTCAATTGTTAAATAGTGATCAAGAAATTGAATTAGCTAAAAGAATTCAAGAAGGCGATGAGTTTGCAAAAAAAGAGTTGTCTGAAAGAAACTTAAAATTAGTTGTTAGTATTGCGAAAAAATATGTTAATAGAAGCAGTATGCAATTTCTAGATTTAATTCAAGAAGGGAATTTGGGTTTGTTGAAGGCTGTTGAAAAATTTGATTACACAAAAGGGTTTAGATTTTCAACATACGCAACATGGTGGATAAGGCAAGCCATAACTCGTGCTATTGCTGATCAAGCAAGAACAATTAGGATTCCTGTTCATATGGTGGAAACTATTCATAAGCTTTCAAGAGTTAGTAAACAATTATTGCAAGAATTGGGTAGAGATCCATCGAATGCTGAAATTGCTGAAAGAATGGGAATAACAGAACAACGTGTTTGTGAAATTCAAAAGATTGCTCAAGATCCAGTTTCATTGGAAAGTCCTGTTGGTGAAGAAGAAGAAAGTAAGATTGCTGATTTCGTTGAAGATGAATCTATTAGTTCTCCAAGTGAAAATGCGTCTCAAAACTTATTAAAAACTCAATTAATGGCAGTAATTGAAACACTAACTCCAAGAGAACAAAAGGTTATAAGGTTGAGATATGGTTTAGATGATTCTCATCCAAGAACTTTGGAAGAAGTTGGTAGAGAATTTAATGTAACAAGGGAAAGAATTCGTCAGATTGAAGCAAAAGCTTTAAGAAAATTACGTCATCCTAACAGAAGTAAACGTTTGCAGGATTATGTGGAGTAATTAGTGGGTAAAGTCAAATTATCTAAAAGATTGCAAGAAGTGGCAAATCTTGTTTCGGAAAAACGAGTTTGTGATATTGCGTGTGATCATGGTAAGGTTGTTGCAAAACTTTTTGAAGATGGCAAAATTGACTATGCGATTGTGTCAGATATAAGTGCAAAATGTGCCATTAAAGCAAAAGAGTTGTTGTTAAGTTTGAATTTTACCAGTTTCCAAATGCGCGTTGGAGATGGTTTTGATTCAATTTGCGAAGATGATAATATTCAGCAGGTGATAATTTCTGGTTTGGGTGGATTGGAAATTATTAAAATATTGCAAAATTCTAAAATCAAATTAAATAGTTTAATAATTCAACCTCAAAACAATATTGTTGAATTGAAAAAATATGTTATTAATAGTGGTTATAATATTGTTTACGATAAAATAATATATGACGATAAGTATTACAATATATTTAAAATTAACAAAGGTGAATGGTTTGGTGAGGAATTTGATTTGTATTTTGGAAAAAACAATTTTGATGGAAATGCTGAATTTGAACATTATTTAAATTACTTATCGAGTAAAATTAATGGTTTTATTGATAAATTGAGTG
>JAZUCB010000138.1:0-3868 GCA_045638985.1 Clostridia bacterium | reverse complement strand
TAAAGAAATTATTAACGAAAAAATTAATGCTATTGCTAAAACATTAGCTGAAAAACAACATGAATTAGATCAAGCCGTTGAAGATTATAATAAATCTTTTGAAATGAACAATAATTTGGATTCGATTATCAGAGGAATTAGTGACACAATTCTTGAATTATCTGTTGGCTTAGAAAAGCAAAATAGTGAGAGTAATTTAATTAGAGAAAAAGTTTCTAATTTACTTTCTGAAGATAATCGTTTGAAAAAAGATATTGACTTTTTAACAGCTAATATTGCAAGTGCTGAAGAAACTTTGCAAAGCAAAAAAGATTTAAAAAGAATTAAACAAGAAAATTTAACTGAAGTTAATAATCTTGTTGTTGAATTGACTGAAAAAGTTGAAAAGATTTCTGAAGAATTAAAAAGCGGTGAAGATGAAGCTTTAGATACTCAAAGAAAATTGTTTGAATCTTTGAATAAGTTAGGTGATGTTAAAGCTAAAAAATCTGCATTAGAAACAGAAAAAAATTCTTATCAGGAAAGTATTAATTTATCTAAAAACCAAATTGGTGATTTAACTGATAAATATAATGCAACTAAGAATCAAACTGAAAATAGCCAATTAATTATAGAAAAACTTCAAAATGAAAAGTTAGTTATTGAAAATAATTTAAGAGGTTTAATTTCAACGCAAAATTCTAAATTGGGTATTATAAAGGGCTTAGAATTTGATGTTGCACAAATTACAAATAACATTTCTAATTTGGAAAATAGAAAAAACATTTTAGAAGAAATGTTGAAAGATAATGAAGGTTTTAATGGTTCAGTAAAAAGATTATTAAATGATGCAAAAAACAATTCAGAATTAAAAAATAGATTAGTTGGTGTTGTTGCATCTTTAATTAAGGTTCCTGAAACATATCAAACTGCAATAGAAATGGCGTTAGGAAATGCTGTTCAAAATATTGTTACTCAAACCGAAGACCATGCTAAATACTTGATTAATTATTTAAAAGAAAAACAATATGGAAGAATAACATTCTTGCCTATAAACACCATTAAATCGCGTCATTTAGAAGATAAATTCAAAAACTTGTTAGCATCTAAAGGATGTTTTGGCGTTGCTAAAGATTTGATTTCTTATGATAAATCAATTGATAGTGTTATTAGTAGCCTGCTTGGAACAACTGTTGTTGTTAATGATATTAATAATGCTGTATCTTTGGCTAAGGCTAGTGGCTATGCGTTTAGAATTGTAACCCTTGAAGGTGATATTATTTCTCCTCAAGGTAGCATTACTGGTGGTAGTAAAAAATCACAAATCTCTAATTTGTTGGGTAGAGAGAATGAAATTGAGAATATTAAAAAGAATTTAGCTAAATTGATTAATGAGAAAGCTTCTAAGTTGTCTCAATTTGATTTTGAAAAGAATGAATATGATAAAGTAACTGCTCAAATTAAAGAACAAACCGAAGCTATGCATCAAGTTGAAATTGAACTTGCTAAAGACGTTGAAATTTATAATAAATTTAAAGCTAGTCTTGATGAAAATGAAGAGTTGATTAATAAAGTTAACAGTGATATTGCTAAATTTAGCCAGATTTTAGATGGAATTGTTAATGAATTAAATAAAATTAGCGATATTGATTACAATGTTTCTCATGAATCATTGCAAAGCAACAATAGTCAATTTAGTGCGTTAAAAGAAACGAAAGAAGATTATTCTCAAAAATTAACATCTTCAAAAATTCAATCTGCAACAATAAAGAGTGAATTGGTTGCTATTGATCAAGATATTGAACGTTTAACTTTTGAGTTGAATCAACTAAAATCAAATTTAGATAATTCGTTAAGTTTAAAAAGAGATAATGATAAATTAATGAATGAATTTGCTGGTGTTTCAGATAGTATTGAAAATGATGAGAGGTATCTTGAAAATCAAGCCAAGTTGAAAGAGGCAAAAGCGAAAAGAGAAGAATTGGAAGCTGAAAAGTCAACAATTCAAAATAAACTTCTTAGATTAGATGATGCAAAAATGCAATTAAATAATGAAGTTAATAAATTGCAAGATAAAAAATATCAACAAGAATTGAATTTAAATAAAATTGATACTGATATTGAAACAATGCAAGAAAAAATCTGGGAAGATTACGAGTTGACTTATAATTCTGCATTAGAATTTAAACTTGAAGTTTTTGATGTTAAAGCTGGATTGCAAGAGATAAGTAGAATTAAAAAACAAATAACTTCGTTGGGTAATATTAACGTTAACGCTATTGAAGATTATCAAAATTTATTAGATCGCCATGGTGTTATGTATGAACAAGCTCAAGACTTAATTAAGGCTGAACAAGACATTAAAACAATTATTAAAGAGCTTTCAGATGAAATGGTTAATAGATTTGAAACTGAATTTAATAAAATCAATGAACATTTTGGGCAAATATTTAAAGAGTTGTTTGGTGGTGGTAATGCAAGGCTTGAGTTGGTTGATAAAAATAATATGCTTGAATCTGGTGTTGAAATCTTTGCCGAACCGCCTGAGAAAAAATTGAAAAATACTCAATTGCTTTCTGGTGGTGAGCAAGCGTTGGTGGCTATTGCAATTCTTTTTGCAATATTGAGATTAAAGCCAATGCCTTTCTGTTTGCTGGATGAGATTGAGGCGCCACTTGATGAAGCGAATGTTTATAGATTTGTTCAATATTTGAAAAAATATTCTGGAGACACACAATTTATTGTTATTACTCACAAAAAGCCAACAATGGAATATTCAGATGTTTTATATGGAATAACAATGGAAGAAAAAGGTGTTAGCAAAGTTGTTTCAGTTAAATTAAGTGATGCTGTTAAAATGGCGGAGGTTAAATAATGGGTATTTTTTCAAAAATATTTAATGGCTTGAAAAAAACTAAAGATGCTATTTCTAAAAAGATTTCTCAAATTTTTGTTGGAGAGTTGGATTCTGAATTTTATGAGGATTTAGAAATGGTTTTAGTTTCTTCTGATATTAGTGCAGATGTTGTTGAAGAAATAATTGATAATATTAAAACACAGGCAAAGTCGCAAAAAATTAAAACAATTGAAGAATTTAATATTTTACTAAAAAAAGCAATGGTTGATATTTTGAATGATGTTGAATCAATAGAAGAAGAATATCCTGTTGCAATATCAGTTGTTGGTGTTAATGGGGTTGGGAAAACCACAGCATTGGGTAAGTTGGCTCATAACTTTAAAGAGCAAGGTAAAAAAGTTTTACTTGTTGCTGGAGACACTTTTAGAGCTGCAGCTTCAGATCAGCTAGCTGAATGGGCGAAAAGAGCCAATGTTAGAATAGTTAAAAATGTTGAGGGAGCTGATCCAGGCGCTGTTGTTTTTGATGGAATAAAAAGTGCAATTTCTAAAAAAGAAGATGTTGTTTTAATTGATACTGCTGGAAGATTGCAAAATAAAACTAATTTAATGGAAGAATTGAGAAAGATAGATAAAATTGTTAATAGAGAATGGAATGGCAAAATTCTTAATTTCTTAGTTTTAGATGCAACAACTGGTCAGAATGCGTTGTCGCAGATGGAAATTTTTAATGACATTGTTGGCATTGATGGTGTTATATTAACGAAATTAGATGGAACTGCAAAAGGTGGAGTTGTGTTTAGTATTGTTTCTAAATATAAAATTCCAGTTTGTTATATTGGCGTGGGAGAGCAGATTGATGATTTGCAAAAATTCGATGCTGAGCAGTTTGTTGATTCTATAATTTAATATGAGAAAAAGACTTATTAATTGGGTTGTTAAAACCTAGAAAATAAGTCTTTTTTTTTAATAAAAAAGTATTGACAAGATTAATTTATTATATTATAATGTGTAAAGTAAAATTACTTGACAG
>JAZUCB010000137.1:0-9271 GCA_045638985.1 Clostridia bacterium | reverse complement strand
ATTTTAATCCAACTTCTTCATATATCTCTCTAATGCAAGCCTCAATAGATAACTCTCCACTAGAAACATGCCCAGAAATTGTCATATCCCAAAAATCTGGAAAGAATCTTTTATTCGAAGATCTTTGTTGTATTAATATTTTATTATTAGAATCCATAACAACAACTTGAATCGCTCTATGACATAAACCCTTTTTATGAATATAATCTATATCAAAAGTATTATTAGTTTTTATACCATTTTCATTAATTTCATCTATTAGTTCCATAATCACCTTTAATTGATTATAATATAAAACAAAAATTTTACCAAATATAATTAAAAAAATCACACAATCGTGTGATCTTTTTATTATACTAATTCAATTAACGCAGTTTCTGCGCAATCGCCAACTCTTGTTGATAATTTAATGATACGAGTGTATCCTCCACCAATTTTCAATTCTTCAGCTCTTTTAGCATATTTTGGAGCATATTCATTGAAAATTTTCTCAATTAGAGGATGATTAATGCCTTTAGTTCTTGCAACAAAATCAGCTTTTGATTCTTTATTAGCTCTAACTTCTTGCATATCATAAAGTTTACTCATAATGCTTCTTCTAGCAGCCAATTTAGTAGCGCCATCATTTATTACTTCTTTTTGAGATGAAACACCTTTAGCGTCAACAACTGTTTTTGTTGTTTTAACAGTGTCGTTATAAGTTCTAACAGCTAAAGTAATGATCTTTTCTGCATAACTTCTAACTTCTTTTGCCTTAGCAAGAGTTGTTTCAATTTTGCCATACCATAATAAATCAGTTGCTAATTTTTTAATAACTGCAATTCTTTGATCAGTTGGTCTATTTAGTTTTCTCATTGTTTATCTCCTTTTTAGTCTTCTTCGCTTCTTAAAGATAATCCATAACTTTGAAGTTTTGCAGCAACCTCATCTAAAGATCTTTTACCTAAGTTTTTAACTTTAGCCAAATCTCTTTCAGATTTTTTGGTTAAATCTTCAACTGTGCAGATTCCAGCTCTCTTTAAACAATTGAAGCTTCTAACAGATAAATCCATATCTTCAATAGTCATTTCAAGAACTTTAGTTTGTTTATCTTCTTCTCTATTAATAAGTAAATCCATCTCTGACATACTTTCAACAAGATCAACAAATAATCCAATATGGTCTTGAACTAATTTTCCACTTAAGCTAATAACTTCTCTTGAAGAAAGAGTTCCATTAGTTTCAACTTCAATAGTTAATTTATCGTAATCAATACTTTGTCCCACACGAGTGTTTTGAACATAGTAGTTAACTTTTTTAACTGGTGTAAAATTAGAATCAATACTAATATAACCAATTGGTGCATCTTCAGGTTTATGGTCATCAGCCTGAACAAAACCTCTTCCTCTGCCAACAAAAACTTCTAATTCAAATTTAGCATCTGAATCCATAGAACAAATGTGAAGATCTGGATTTAAAATTTCAACCAAATCATTTGGTTCAAAATCTGCAGCAGTTACTTCACCAGCACCATATTTATTTAATCTTAAAATGGTGTTAAAATCTTTAGATGTGTCGTTAGATTTAACAACTAAATTTTTAATGTTTAAAACAATATCAACAATATCTTCAGCAACACCTTTCAATGTGCTAAATTCATGTTGAACTCCATGAATTCTTATACCAATTGGAGCAGCTCCAGGTAATGCAGAAAGAAGAACTCTTCTTAAGCAGTTACCTAAAGTAATTCCAAATCCTCTATCTAAAGGTTCAACAATAAACCTTGCAAAACAGCCGTTATCAGTTTCCTCGCAAGTAATTTTAGGTTTTTCGATTTCCATCATATTGAAAATTCCTCACTTTTTTGGATTTTAATCTATTTTTCTTAATTATTACTTAGAGTATAACTCAATAATTAAGTGCTCTTTAACATTTAGATCAATATCATCTCTTTGTGGAAGAGCAACAACTTTACCTGTTAAAGAATTAGCATTAAATTCCAACCATTTTGGTAAAACAATTTTCATATCTTTTAATTCTTTAAACATTGGTAATTCTTTTTTATTTTCTCTAACAGCAATAACATCATCAACACTTACTAAGAAAGAAGGAATATTAACTCTCTTTCCATTAACAGTGATATGACCATGGTTAACTATTTGACGGCTTTCAGCTCTTGAAGAACCAATTCCCATTCTATAAACAACATTGTCTAAACGACGTTCTAATAATGAAAGCATGTTTTCACCAACAATACCTTTCATATTTTCTGCCATGTTGTAGTATTTTTTAAATTGTTTTTCTAAAAGACCATAACTTCTTTTAACTTTTTGTTTTTCTCTTAATTGCAAACTATATTCAGTTGGTTTCTTTCTAGCTGCACCATGAACACCTGGAGCAGCTGCTTTTCTTTCAATTGCACATTTGCTAGATAAACATCTTTCGCCTTTTAAGAAAAGCTTGCAACCTTCTCTACGGCATAATCTACAATCAGCGCCTGTATATTTAGCCATTTAAAATTTCTCCTTTAAAATATTTAAACATAATACATTTCTGACACCACCTACACAACATCATAGATAGATATCAAAGAAATTAAATAATTTATAATAATATTTAGCTTAAAACTTTTGTTTTAAAGCAAAGAACAATATAAACTATATTCTTCTTCTTTTAGGTGGTCTGCAACCATTATGAGGGATTGGTGAAACGTCTTTAATCATTGTGATACCAATTCCAGCTGTTTGAATTGCTCTAATTGCAGTTTCTCTACCATTACCTGGGCCCTTAACAAAAACATCAACACTCTTAATTCCCATTTCAGCAGCTGTTTTTGCAGCTTGTTCAGATGCTTGTTGAGCAGCATATGGTGTGCTTTTTCTAGAACCTTTTAAACCCAAGCTACCAGCACTACTCCAAGAAATAGCATTTCCTGCTTGGTCGGTTATTGTAACGATTGTGTTGTTAAATGAAGCATTAATATAAGCACAACCCTTATCAACATTCTTAGTTACTTTCTTTTTTCTAGTTGTAACTTTTTTCTTACTTGATGTACCAGCCATTATATTCTCCTATCAATTAATTATTTTTTAGCTTTCTTACCTTTAGAAACGGTTTTCTTTGGACCTTTTCTAGTTCTAGCATTTTGTTTTGTGTTTTGACCACGAACAGGCAATCCTTTTCTATGACGAATTCCACGATAGCAACCAATTTCTTGTAAGCGTTTAATATTTAATGAAATTTCTCTTTGTAAATCGCCTTCAACAACGCAATTTTTCTCAATATATAATCTGATTTTAGCAACTTCATCGTCTGTTAAATCTTTAACACGAGTATCAGGATTAATTTGAGTTTCATTTAATATTTTAATAGCAGTTTGTTTACCAATACCATATATATAAGTTAAACCAATTTCAACTCTTTTTTCTCTTGGTAAATCAATTCCAGCAATACGAGCCATTTAATTTCCTCCATAAGATTTTTTATTAATTAAATAAATATATATATAAATGTGGTGTGAAAAAAATTCAGCCGCTTCACCCACAGTTATTTTCAAAGTTAAATATATGCAAATAAGTGCATATTAAAATTAGGCTTAGCCTTGTCTTTGTTTGTGTTTTGGATATTTAGAGCAAATAACCATAACGGTTCCGTCTCTCTTAATTACTTTACAGTTATCACACATTTTCTTAACTGATGGTCTTACTTTCATAATTATTTTATCTCCTCTGCTTTTTGTTGTTTCATACGCCATACAATACGGCCTTTCGTTAAATCATAAAGCGACATTTCAACTTTAACTTGATCACCTACTAGAATTCTGATATTGTTCAAGTGAAGTTTACCAGATAAATAGGCAGTTATAACAAATCCGTTAACTAACTTTACTTTAAAATTTGCGTTGCGTAATACTTCTATAACAACGCCCTCAGTTTCCATAACATCTTGTTTTGACAAAACTAATTGCCTCCTAGTTCATTGTTTTTATACTTTTTTAAAATTGTTATCACGTGTGCATTTGTTATTGCATTATTTTCAAACAATTCTTTTAATTCAGTTTCTTTTAGCAATAGATAAATGTGTTTAATATTTTTTCTTTTAGGTTTTTCAAGTTTTCTTGTTTTCCCATTAACTAACAATACTTCATTTAAATTAATTTGAGAAATAACAAACATTTCACCACTTTCTCTACCAGATGTTGCTTTTATAATACTTCCTACTTCAAATTTATTCATAAATATCCTTTAATATAAAGTTAGAATTTCAACACCATCCTGAGTAATTAGAACTGTGTTTTCATAGTGAGCTGATGGCAAACCATCACGAGTTGAGCATGTCCAGCCATCGCTTGCGAAAATAACATTTCTCTCACCCATATTAACCATTGGTTCAATTGCAATTGTTGCCCCCGCATTTAATCTCGAACCGCTTCCAGATCTGCCGAAATTTGGAACCATCGGATCTTCATGCAGGTTTTTACCAATTCCATGACCAACCAATTCTCTAACAATGGAATAACCATTCTTTTCAACAAAAGTTTGAATTTTATTTGATATATCCCCAACAAAAGCCCCAGCTTTTATTCCTTTAATACCTTCAAAAAAACTTTTTTCAGTTATTTTAATTAATCTTGCAACTTTATTGTTAATCTTTCCAACAGGAAAAGTTCTTGCAGCATCTCCATGAAAGCCATTATATTTAGCCCCAACATCAATGCTAATAATATCCCCTTCTTTTAAAATTACTGATTCACTAGGGATTCCATGAACCACAACATCGTTAACAGATGTGCATAATGTGCCAGGAAATCCACCATAATTTTTAAATGATGGTGTGGCACCCTTACTTTTAATAAAATCATACGCAAGAGAATCTAACTCTTTAGTTGAAATTCCTGGTTTAATTAAACCTTCAATATATTTAAGTGTTTCACCAGTAATTCTACAAGCGATTCTCATGCTTTCTAAATCTTTTTCTGATTTTAAATTTATCATTATTTAATCGTATCCAATTCTTTTGTTATAAGATTAAAAATTTCTTCAATTTGCTCAGATGCTTCAGTTGACTTAACATCTTGAGTATTAATTTCAAATACTAGGTCTTTAGATTTAAAATAATCAACTAAAGGGAATGTTTCTTTATTATATGTGTTGATTCTTTCTTCAATTTTACTATCTTCAGGCCTAATAACTAACTCACCACCACACTTAACGCATGTTGGTTTAAGATTTTCATTAGCAATATAAATTTCACCACAATTTGAGCAAGTTCTTCTTGCTAAAATTCTATTTATAACTGTTTGTTCATCTATATTAAAATATAAAATCTTATCAAATGAATTATCTTCTAAAAACGCTTCAGCTTGCGCAATTGTTCTTGGAAAACCATCCAAAATATAACCATTTGCACAATCAGGTTCTTGAACTCTTTCTTTAACTAAACCAATTGTTATTTCATCAGGAACTAACTTACTCATATACTTTTCAGCCAATTTACCTAATTCTGTTTGTTCTTTAATTGCTTTTCTAAAAATATCTCCAGTTGAAATATGTGGAATACCATAATAAGCACTTAATTTTTTAGCTTGAGTTCCTTTACCACATCCAGGAGCACCTAACATTGATAACTTCATTTTTTCCATTCCTTTCATTTTTCTATATATTATATAACATTTTCATGTGAATATCAAGTATGGTACTGGGAAAAATACATGATATTCACATTGAAAAAGCATACTTTTTTTATTTATTTAAGAAACCTTTATAATTTCTCATAATCATTTGAGCATCTAACTGTTTATCAATTTCAATAGCAACTGAAACAACGATTAACAAACCAGTTGCACTAAATGCGCCAACCAATCCACCAGTTCCAATTCCTTTAAATACTAAACTTGGAACAATAGCAATTATAGCTAAGAATAATGCACCAAATAAAGTTATTCTATTTGAAATTTTCTTCAAATAAACAGCAGTTGGCTTACCAGGTCTTATTCCAGGAATAAAACCACCATTTTGTTGAATGTTTCTAGACACATCTTCTGGATTAAATGTTATTTGAGTCCAGAAATATGAGAAGAATGTTATCAACAAACCAACAAGAATAATATATACCCAACTTCCAGTTCCAAGCCAATTACTATACCATGTGTAGAAACCACTTGTTGGAGCAACAATACTTAAAATAAGTTGTGGGAATGATAAGATAGACATAGCAAAAATTATTGGCATAACTCCAGTAGCATTAACTCTAATTGGAATATGTGTGCTTTGACCACCATACATTTTTCTACCCTTAACTTGTTTTGCATATTGAACAGGTATTTTTCTTTCTGCAAGATCCATAAAAACAATAAAACCGAAAATTAATATTAAAGCAACTAGGAATAATACTAATTCAACTATTTTTTCTGTGTTACCAGCAAAAATATCGGTAAATGTTGCTAAAAGTGAAGTTGCAGCAGTTGATAAAATACCAACGAAAATTAGTAATGAAACGCCATTGCAAATACCATATGCCGTAATCTTTTCACCTAACCAATAAGTAAACATTGATCCAGCTACTAAGATAAGTACTACCATAGCGCCAACTAAGAATCCAGGTAAAACGTTTGTGTTTAAAATATCTTTAAATCCAACAACAATACCAATTGCTTGAACAAGAGCTAGAATTAATGCAGCATATTTTGTATATTCTGCGATTTTCTTTCTTCCCTCTTCACCCATTTTAGATAATCTTTCTAATTTAGGAATAGCGATTGTTAAAAGTTGAATTATAATTGAGCTACTAATATATGGGCTAACACCTAATGCAAATATTGCACCATTTGCTAAAGCACCACCACTAACAGAACTCAACAAATTTAAGAAGTCTTGACCTGCAACTTGGCTAGCAAATCCATCTAGATTTAAGCCCGGAACAGGAATCCAACATCCTAAACGATAAACTAAAACTAATAAAATTGTAAAATAAATTTTAACTCTAATTTCTTTTACTTTTAAAGCGTTTACTAATGTTTTAAACATTATAGCACCTCAGCTTTTCCACCCGCTTCATTGATTTTTTGTATTGCACTTTCAGAAAATTTGTTTGCCTTAACAACTAATGCTTTGCTTAAATTTCCATTTCCCAATACCTTTAAACCATATGGGGCAACTTTATTAATGATACCATTTTCTTGAAGTAATTCAACAGTAACGATAGTGTTTGCATCAAATTTTTCTAAGTCAGAAACGTTAATAACATTGTATTCTTTTTTGAATAAAGCGTTATTAAAACCTCTTCTTGGAACTTTTCTGATAAGTGGCATTTGTCCACCTTCAAACCCTAATCTAACTCCACCACCACTTCTTGAATTTTGTCCTTTAGTACCTCTTCCACTGGTTTTTCCTAATCCAGAGCCAATACCACGACCAACTCTTCTAGCACTTGTTTGTGAATTTGGAGCAGGAGATAATTGATGTAATTTCATATGCTTTTCCCCCTAGTTCATTTCTTCAACGCGAACTAAGTGTTTAACTTTGTTAATCATGCCTCTAACGCAAGGATTATCAACTAGTTCATTTGAAGAATTCATTTTATTTAAACCAAGAGCTTTAACTGTTCTAGCTTGGTCTTTATTATAACCAATATAACTTTTAACTAAAGTTACTTTGATTGTTTTTTTAGCTTCTTTAGCAGTTTTTGTTGTTTTAACTGCTGTTGTTTTTGTAGTTGAAGTTGATTTAGTTGTTGTTTTAGCAGTTGTTGCTTTTTTTGTTGTTGTTTTCTTTTCTTCTGCCATAATTCCCTCCTAAATAATTTCCTCTACAGATTTACCACGAAGTGCAGCAATTGTTTCTTTACTTCTTAATTGCATTAATGCATCTAAAGTTGCTTTAACGCAGTTAATTTTATTTCTTGAACCGTATGATTTAGCTGTAATATCTTTAATACCACATAATTCAACAACTGGACGAACTGAACCACCAGCAATAACTCCAGTACCTTCTTTTGAAGGTAATAATTTAACCATACTTGTTCCAAATTTTCCAACTACTTCATGTGGAATTGTTGAACCTTCTAAAGCAATAACTTTTAAGTTCTTTTTAGCAATAGAAGTTGCTTTTTCAATTGCATTTGGAACTTCAGCAGCTTTTGCATGACCGATTCCAACTCTTCCAGCCTTGTCGCCAACAACAACAAGAGCGCTGAAACGCATGTTTCTTCCACCTTTAACAACCTTTGTTATGCGGTTAACAGTAACAAGTTTGCTTGCAAATGGATCAACTTCTTTTTCTCTTTTAACAAATCTTTTTTCAGTTCTTTTTTCGAATGGTTTCTTTTCAAAAGTTTTCTTTTCATTATTATTTTGCATCATCATTCTCCTTAAAACTTCAAGCCTGCATTTCTAGCACCATCAGCTAAAGCTTTTACTCTACCGGTGTAAACATAACCTGCTCTATCAAACACAACAGCTTTGATTTTTGCAGCTAATGCTTTTTTAGCAACAGCTTCGCCAACTGCGAATGCAACTTCTTGTTTTGTTTTACCTTTTAAATTTTGTGCAAGATCTTTATCTAATGAAGATGCACTAACAAGAGTAACCCCTTTAGTGTCATCAATTATTTGACATGAGATATTGCTTAAACTTCTGAAAACATTTAAACGCGGAACACTAGGAGTTCCAGAAACCTTACGTCTAACTCTTTTTGCTCTGATTTTTCTATCAGCATTTTTATCTATTTTATTAATCATAATAGTTTAACTAACTCCTTTTATTTTTTTCCGCTTTTAACTTCTTTTCTAACAATAACTTCATCATCATAGCTAATTCCATATGCATGATAAGGTTCAACTGGTTTAATATCTCTAATGTTAGCAGCGAATTGACCAACAAGTTCTTTACTAATACCAGAAACGATAATTTGTGTTTTTTCACAAGATAATTTAATACCAGGGATTGATTTGATTTCAACTGGATGAGAAAAACCAATATTCATTGTTAAATCTTCACCGTTTTGAGTTACTTTATAACCAACACCGTTGATATTTAATTTCTTTGTGTAGCCTTGGCTTACTCCAATAACCATATTATTGATCAATTGACGAGTTAAACCATAAACGGCTTTTAATCCTGAATCACTTGATTTAGGAGCAACAGTTAAAACTGAATCTTCAATTTTAACTTCAATTCTTGGATTAATTTCACGGCTTAATGTTCCAAGAGGACCTTTAACTTCAACAGTGTTTCCTTTAACTTCAACTGTTACGTTAGCAGGTATATTAATTGGTAATCTTCCTATTCTACTCA
>JAZUCB010000136.1:0-1064 GCA_045638985.1 Clostridia bacterium | reverse complement strand
ATAATAATTTTCTCAAACTATGAATGTTATTTAATATTATTAACAATGCTTCCTGCTTTAATTTCAACTGGAATTTACACTCCAATCAAGGGAAATCTACTTGGAAACGAACAATATCTGCAAGCAAGCATTGTTGAATTTATTGAGCAAATAATTAAAATTATTGCTTGCATTATTTGTTTTTATATTTTAAATAATAATTTAAACTTTTTATCGCCAGGACTCGGCATTAGCATAAGTTGCATTTTAAGCACAATTCTTGGAATTATTATTTATAAAAAAAATAATGGATCTTTTACTAAATCAAATCAGTTTTTTAAACCTCTAATTAAAAGTGCATCGCCAATAACCGGCGTTAGACTTTTAAGCAGTTTAATTTCTCCTTTGATTTCAATTATTTTACCAATTAAATTAATGAAATATGGAATGTCAAGCGAAATGGCATTATCTGAATTGGGCATCACTATGGGAATGACAATGCCAATTTTATCAATTCCATTCACTCTAATAGGTTCTTTATCTATGGCTCTTATTCCCAAAGTTTCACACTTAAATAATGAAAACAATGATAAGCAGTTAAAAAAACAAATCCATTCATCAATAATGTTCACAATAATATGCACAATTATAATATTCCCTATTTTTAGTAGCCTTGGTGTTGAAATTTGCGACTTGATTTTTTCAAATACTCAATCAGGCAAATATCTTTCAATTTCATCTTGGTTAATTATTCCAATGGGTGTTGCTCAATTAACTTCAACAATTCTAAATGCACTTGGCGAAGAAAACAAAACATTTATTTACTATATTTTAGGAAACTCTTTTTTACTACTTTCCATAACATTATTACCTAAATATTTAGGAATCTTAAGTGTTGTTTATGGATTAGGTGTTTGCAATTTATTAATAGCCTTCCTAAATGTTATAAAGCTAAATAAGCTAATAAATTTAAGACATTTTTATTTAAAAGAAATATTAGTTATGTTATTAATAGCAATCCCTTGCATTTTTCTTTGCAGACTATCATATAACATATTTTTAACATTTTTACCATCTTTATTAAG
>JAZUCB010000135.1:0-3903 GCA_045638985.1 Clostridia bacterium | reverse complement strand
AATTTTAAATGTTAAATAAACTGAAAGGATTAAACTCCAGCAAAATATGGTTATAAAAAGAAATTTTAACCAGTTATTTCCCCAAACGTTGGAAAAAATATAAACAACTAAAGTGCTTGCTGGGATTGCATATAAGAAAACAATCCAATTGTTTGTTAGTGGGGTTAAAACTTCCAAGCATGTGAATGTTAAGCAAGCCACAAACCAAACAAGAGCAAATGAAAGCATTGTTATAACGGTTTTGTTTTTTAAAGAAATGCGAGGTTTTCTTTTAATTTTATAACTATTATGCTCTGTTAATAAATCATTTAATGATATATTAAAAACTTGAGCTATGTTATTTAAAACATACACGTCTGGGGTTGCTTCTCCACGTTCCCATTTAGAAATTGCTTTATCACTATAATTGATTTTTTCTGCAAGTTCTGATTGGGTAAGTTTATTTGCTTTTCTGAATTGTATTAAATTGTTTGTTATGGTTTTTCTTAATGTTTCATTTTCCATGTTGTTATTATATCAAAAAACACACAGTTGTTCAAGCAAAAATGCCTTCAAATTATTGGCTCTACGCAGAGTAGAGTTAAATAAAATCGATGTTTTTAGCGTTTTCAGTTGTTTTTGAGAGTGTTGTTAATATTAATGTGAGTTTTGTTATATTTTGTTATGTTTGAGTGAGGTGTTGAATATGTATGGTTACAATAAGGTTTATGTGTTGTAGTTGGTTGTTGTTTGTGATTAAAAAATAAAACATTAAACATAATAAAAGTTTAATGTTTTTTTAGTTTTTTATTTTGTTGTGCTGCCAAATCCGCCATCTCTTATTCCATCGCTTTCGTCATCAAAGGTAATGCCGAATGGAATAAAGATGCCTTGTGCAACGCCCTGACCTTGAAGAATCTGAACTACCTTATTTTCATTGCTGTGATTAGTCATTTTAATAAATATATGCCCCTCATTAGATGATCCATAATAATCTGAATCAATGATTCCTATGGTGTTATCTAGTTGTAATGCAAACTTGAAGCCTAAACCGCTTCTAGGAACGATAGCAAGAAAATAACCTTCATTTATTTTAACTCTAATTCCTGTTGGAAATTTGATTGTTTGATTTGGTGTTAATTTAATATCAATAGGTGCGAAAATATCGTATCCTGCAGAGCCTTTTGTTGAACGAAGTGGAAGTTTAATTTTATTGTAAACGTCTAGTGCTTTTTCTTCTGAATCGTTTGGGAAGGTGTTTAAATAATCTTGAACAAATTGACTTTGTGAAACTTTTTCAAATTGGGCTATTCTATTCATCTTCATTTTCCTCATTTTTCTTTTTGTTGACTTTTTTGCAAATGAAAAACAATTTACTTGTTAAGCCAAACTCTTGATTTTTAATTTTGTTTTTGCAAGAAACGACTTTAAAGCCTATTTCTGCTAATAGATCAATAATATCGGTTTTGTTTATTATTAATTCAGAAATTCTTTCTGTGTGAGTTGTTTGGTCGGTTTCAATTTGTATATCAGTATTTAAAAACTTATTGTTTTTAATTGAGAATTTATATGTTATTGTGGCATTTTCTGTGTGGAATGTGAAATCTGTGTTGGTTTTAATTTTGCGTGTGTTTATTATGTCGAAAACAAAGTATCCATCATCTTTAAGGTGTTTGTGGGCAGTGTTTATTGCGTTATGTAGGCTAGTGAATGATTCTAAATGATTTAATGAATCGCAAGTGCAAGTAACCAGATCAAATGTTTTATTTAATCTTAAAGTGTTAATATCATCTAAAATAAAATCGCATGATGGGTAGCTTTGTTTTGCCATGTTTATCATGTGTGTTGATATGTCAACCCCTGTTGAGGTGATCCCTAATTGTGATAATTTGTTGCATAAAAAACCTGTTCCACAAGCTAAGTCTAAATTTGATTTTATTTCTACTTTTTTCTTTGAAAAATATTTTAAAAAGTAATCTGAAAAAACATCTGGGAATAATTCCCAACCTGATTCTTTATATAGTTTACTAAAGTCTTCTGAATACATAAAAATTTTCTCCTTACCTTCATTATATAATAGTTGAATTTAAAAACAAAACAAATTTTAAAGAGTAAATCTTAAAAGAGGTGTTGAGTTTTCAAATATCCAAATATTAGCAAAATCCCAAGTTGAATAAAGACTTGAGTTTGGGTTGTTTACGTCATCATTATTTGTGTCTGATGATATATTTGGAATTAGAGAAGATTGGTTGCCTATTGAATTCTTGCATGCAGTTGATATTGATGCGGTGATAGTTGAAGATGATTTAAATGTGCAATCAAATATACTTGAAGATATGCTGGTTGAAGATCCATTTAAATAACCAATTAATCCTCCACAATATGCTGATGAAGAAGATCTGTAAGAGAAAGAAGTGTTTGATATTGTGTTAGATATTGTTGGGTTAACTGTGGGCGTTGAGTTGTTGTAATAACAACCGATTAACCCTCCCATGTATTTCCCAGATTGAGATTGCGAAGTGATTTGTGATTGAGAGAATGAGTTTAAAATTGTTGTTTTTGCAGATTGGCCAATTAAACCACCAATAATTGAGTTAACTGTTGTTTTGTTGTCGTTTGCAATTAAGTTCAAGTTTGAGTAAGAATTGGAAATTCGAATAGTTGCTTCGGGATTGTTTTCGGAATTGTTTGTGCCTTTGATATAGGAAAAACCAACTAATCCACCAATAAAAGATTGGCCTGACGATGTGTTGTTTGAAGTTATTGAGCCCGATGTGAAGCAATTTTCAATGTCAAGGCTTGCAAAATTATTTGCTGCCCCATGAATGTATCCAAGTATTCCGCCGATGTGGTTGCCAGAACTTGAATTAGTTGAGTTTGTTGCAGACAAGATTGCAGATGATGTGGATTCTGAAATTTTAGTTATGGTGTTGTTGGTTACTCCACCAATTATGCCACCTATTCTGCAATATGTTGAATTTGTGTTTGAAGATTGAATTGTGATCTTGCCGGTTGAGTTTAGTTTTTTAAAGTTATAGGTTGTTTCAGTGTTTGATGTTGATTTGTAGCAACCGTAACCAACAAAACCTCCGGCGTATAAAGAAGCAGAAGGGGTTGTTGATGTTAAATTTAATGTTATATCTCCGTTGTTTTTGCTGTTTGAAATTTCTATAATATTGTTTGCTTCACCCAAGAAACCTCCCAATCTAACGGCTGATTTTGTTGAAATTGTTAAACTTGAGTTGTTGGTGCAGTTGATAATTTCTGCTGAGCTGGAGTTTCTACCTGAAAATCCACCAATGCAAGTTGTGTTTGAATTTTTTGTTATGGTTGCGTTGGGTGAATTGTTTGAACAATTGATTAACGCGCCATTCAATTCGTTGCACAACATTCCAAATGCTTCTGTTGTGCAATTGGGAGATGTTAGGCTAAAATTTAAATTTGAAACAATGCCAGATATTTCGCTAAAAAGTGGAGTTTGAGTGTATGTTATGGTTTTGTTGTTTCCATCTAAATTGCTATTAAAGGCAATTCTGTTTAGTGGTTCTGATGAAGTTTCAGTTAAATCACAGTTAAGTTTTAAATAAATGTTTGAATTGTTTTTATATGCTTCTGTAAGGGTGTTGTAATCAGCTATAGAGTTAATAATGTATGGATTGCTTTGTGTTCCGATGGGTGCAACAAAGCTTACTGGTGAAGATGTTTTGATGTTGGGGCTAGAAAAAGCATATGCGCTTATTGCAATGGTTGGAAATAATATTATTAAAATAGATATTAATAAAATCTTAAATTTCATTTTTGATATTAATTCTTTTGTTGATTGCTATCGATATAGCTAAATGCCTTATTTTTAAATTCTAATAATTCATTTGGTTTAATTGAATCTAGTATATCAGCTTTTTCGTGAATTGTTAAATGTTTAAA
>JAZUCB010000134.1:0-6594 GCA_045638985.1 Clostridia bacterium | reverse complement strand
GAAAAGTTTATAAATCCACAACAAGAAAAAGTTAGAAGGTTGCTTGAGAGATTCAGTGATAAAAGTATAAGTGTTGAAAAAATATTGAAAAATAAAGAGTTTAGAAAATTTTTTCCAGATGAAAAAACTGCAACTTCTGCCTTAGCTTTTATGACTATTGGTAGATTTGATGCTGCAGTTCAAATGGCAACATATAGATCGGCAAAAAAAAATATGCATGTTGTTAGGGTTAGTCAAGAAACTGTTTCAAGAGTGGCTCAGCACCAATTACGAACATTGGCTGTAAGAAAAACTCCAGAAGAAATGAGAGTTGCATCAGTGAGTGGGGATGTGGCTACTTATTCTTTGGATTCATTTATTCCATTTGTTCAAACAAAGGGTGGGGAGGTTTCGCAAGCGTCCATTCAAAATTATTTAATGGAAACTTTTGTTGGGTCGGCAAGGCTTTTTGATGATTCTGGGAAATTAGTTGAAGGAACCAATATCGATAAAGATAGATTTAGAACTTTGCTAGAACGAAACTTTGCCAAAGATATGGTTATTCCTATTGACCATATTTCAAAAGTTTCTGAGGGGTTATCTGAAGTTATTTTCTCGCAATTTACTGCTCAAAAAGATTTAGATGAAATGTTGGCTCGATATGAAGCAACGCCTGAAGACCAAAAAGGAGAATTAACAAATCAAATCGCTAATGCAAGACAAAGAGTTATGAGTGCTAATGCTTTTATTGTTGATCATATAACATCGCTTCAAACTGCAAGTAAAACTAATCAAATAACTGCAAGCCATGTTGCAAAGACTATAAAAACATTAGATGAGTTTGAAAAGGGGTATAATGCAAAGAGCTTAGAAGAAATAAAAGAAAATCTTTTAAATGAAAAAGAGGTATTAGAAAAAAAAGGCGATGCAATTAACGAAGATGAGAAAAAACGATTAGAAGCAATAGAGAAAGATCTTCAGGCTTTGGCTAAAGGATTCCCAAGTTTTGAAGTTGAGCAAGAACAAACTGGGATTATTAAAAACCTTGAAATTGATAGAGATAGTCAGCAATATTTAGTTCATAGGGAAGCTATGAAAAGTTATGCTGACGCAATAAGTAATTATCGAAAAACAATGATTAGTTCAAGTTTGGGTGAGCGTATTCAACCAATTGCAAAAGCATATGGTTTGAATGAGGCTCAAGTAGGATTGTTGAATGGCTTTTTTAATAATGATAATGGAAATGCATTAACAAATGAGCAACTTGAGGTAATAAGAGATGTTTTAAGAGCAGATATTTCAAAATTATCAGAATTAAGCGATGAAGCTAAAGGCAATTTAGTTGAAGGATTAAAAAGTATTATTCCTGATGTGGCTTCTATTAATGATATTAACAATTTAACTAAAGCAAAACTTCAGCTTGTTTTAGATTATAGAAAATCTGCAGAACAAATTTTAGAAGACATTGAAGAACCTAATCTGGGTTTATTATCAGTTATTCCAAGTGAAAAGCGAGCACGGGTTAAAGAATTGTTAAAAAATCCTAGCGAATTTGGTTTGCAAGGTAGACAGGGGCAAGCATATTTAAATAATCCAAAGGTTTTAATCAATTTTATTGAAAGCTATCAGCCTGGATGCACTGGGAATCCTGAAGATGATATGCTTATTGGGATGCTTAGGTGTGCCTCAAATATGCGTAGAGAGAGCATGTTGAGTAATAAAATCATGGATAATAGGGTTGATTCTCTGTTAGACTTAAATGATATGAAATTGCTTGCAGGTTTTTCTAAAGAAGAGTGCCTAGCAAAATTTGAAGAAATTGTTCCAGAAAGATCTCTTGAGATAAGAAATTTTATAACTCAAAATGGTGCTAGGGTTGGGGCAAATTCTAGTATTATCAATAAAGTAATTGGAATTACTGCAGAAAATCTAGTTTCATCTTACACCGAGGATAATTTCAAATTTAACGGAAAAACACTAATTAGTGACCAGCAATTCTATGATTTGAAAATAGCTACGATAGTTCCAAATAATGAAGGAGCATCAAAAAAAGCTTTTGAAGAAGCGTTAAGAGATAAGCTTATTGATGAAATGAAGGTTGAGTTAAGCTATACTGAGTTTGATTACGATAAAGAAACAGGGAAATGGTCTTTTATAAACTCAGATGGTTCAACTTCTCAAATTATGGTGGATTTGGGATTTGGATCTTGGAAGGAAGAAAGATCAAGTTCTGGAGAAGTAACAATAAATTTTGTATCTAATCCAGAAGCAGATAAAATAGGCGATGACGCACAAAGTCTTTATGAAAAGATGGTAAATGAAGCCCGATTAAATCAAACCTATGATCAATATAACCAACTTTTAAACGATGGCAATTTAAATGAAGCAAAAGTTTTATTTAATAAAATGCTTGATGAGGCTATTGCGGATAAAGATAATTTTCCGGTAGGTTTAAGAAGAGTTATTCTTTCTGATCCACTAGCACAGGTTGTTCTTTGTGAGAGAGTTAAAGAAATTGAAAAAGAGAATAAAGAAGAATCAGAGAAAGAAAAGACTTCTCAAAAAGATGTTCTGCAGAGAATAATTGATGGCGAGTCTACAATACAGGCAACACCTGGTGGTGGATCTGCGATTATGGAATTAAAAATGCCAGACGGAACTATTGTTGGACCAGAAATAGAAAATTTAGGAATATTTTTGGCTAACAAATCCACTGCGTCGACTGAAAAAGCTTCTGCAGAAGCTAAAGGATTAAAAATTGTTAATGTAACGCATGGAACAATGTTTAAATTACCAGCAACCATAACTCCTGAAGAAATCAAAAAACGTATTAGTTGGATCTCTGATGAGAATGGCAATCAAAAAGCAAGTGGGAGTTTGGTAAAAGCAATTGAAAAAAGAAATGCTAATGATTTGGGTGCGGGATTAGGTGAGTTGGGAATTGGTGGCAAAGCTAATAAAGAAACAATTATTGAAGCTTTAACGAGCGGGCAATTGTTTTTCCCTGGGACAGAGACTAGTAAAAATGCTTTGCTTGATATAATTTCCAAAGAATTTGGATTAAAGCCCGAAGAAATAAAAGAGCAAGTTGGTTATTTCCCAATTGGCAAAGATGCTGAATATTTAAAGGATTTGTTGGAAAAAACTAAAGACATTCCATCTGGTGGAAAAGATTTAAGTGACTTAAAGAATATGCTTGCAGAATGCAAGAAACCTAGTTGGCAAAGGCAAAAATATATTGGAAAAGACACTCGAATTCAACCTGGCAAAGAAGCTGAAAACGAGAAAAAGAAAAAAGAAGCAGAAAAACAAGTTCAAGAAGGGTTTGATAAATCGTTGGCTGGCCCTGCTGGTCAAGTTAATATGGGTAAACTTATCTATATGCTTGGAAATGTTGATAACGTTATTGATGCTGCAAGTTTTTCGTTTAAACATTACGCAAAAAATGAAGCACTGCTTGCTCAGAATAAAACAGTTCAGTTGAGTTATCATGGATTAGGAATGTGCGAAGGTGGAATCCATAGAGACACAACTAACTCGCTTTACTCAAAATATCAAATGACATCTGATGTGAAATCTTTCTTAAGAACGCCTAACGGACAGTTAAGATTTTCAGAATCCAGCATGGATTTGGCTATTGGAAGAATTGAAACATATATAAATAAAGGTGCTTTAACTCCTGATGCTTTAATGCATTTAATGACAACAAATAAGTATTTAAATGTTATGGGGTTAAACAAAGATCCAGATGTTTATAAACGTTTCATGCAAGAGCTTGAAGATAGGGGGATGATTCCTCCTAAAACTCATACCGGAAATGATATTAATTTTGAAGGCAAGTCAGAAATTGAAAGATTTGAATATTCTTATAACTTAAAGAAAAATTCGAAAAAATATAATTTCACGTTAACCGACGAACAAATTAGTAAGTTAACTCCGGCTCAACAAAAACAATATGCTAAAGATAAAGATGAGTTTGATAAAAGCTTTATTCAGGCAAGAGTTTTCTCAACTGATGGTGCAAAAATAAAACCTTCTGAAGTTGCAAAGCTTTTTGAAAAAGGTGGTCCTTTAGCGGATGTGTCTCCGGCAGTTAAAATCTGGTATAATGAGAAACTAAAAGAAGCAATAAGCACTGACCAGTTAGGCTATTACGATATTAATGATAATAGATTTGTTGTGCCAGATGCAAGAACTGGAGAGTTTAAAAAAATAAAAGACGATGGCACAACTGAAATATTTAAAATTGAATCCGTTGATGCATTAAAAACTCATTTAAATGAAGCCAAAGCTAAAAATTATGGTTGTTTGCCAGCTGATGTTTTAGATAAAATTCCATTTGATTTAATTGAAATTCCTGGAATGACCTTTGAAGAAAAAGCTGGGTTTGAAAAAGATGTGGAAGCTGCTGCTCTTGCAAGAATTGCGCAGGCAAAAGAAGCAGAGGTAACCTATGGTTTAGTTAAAAATGCTAATGGTGAAATGGTTCCTTACGCTATTGAAGATGAAATTAGAGATAGGTCTAAATTTATTTTTGATGGCCCTGATGTATTATCAAAAGAAGAAAGAGATTGGTTGATTGCAAATCAAGAGCATATTGATAAGATTAGAGCGCAAAAGATTGAGTTGTTAAATAAAGCTCAAGCTGTTAATTTAAGCAAGCCTGATCCAAGCAGGCCAGATGCATTAAATTTTGCTCGAGATGCTTTAAAAAATGCCCAAGAGGGCATGGCTTCAGCCATGGCAGATGCGTTTATGGATAATTACAATCAAGATATTCTTGCGTTAAAAGCGAAAACAGGTAAAAGCGAATCGGATTCGGAATTTGAAAAGCTTGATGCGATGGCAAGAGATTCTGCAATGGCAGTTGTTCAAGATCTATATGGTAATGAGTGCGTTGAGGCTTTAATTTCAGATAAGAATGCTTTTGAGAGCATGGTTAATACTGAATGCTCTAAGAGGCTTTATATGGCTAAACATCCAGATGTTGAGAAAATTGAGATAAAATATGACTCAGAAGGCAATGTTAAAATTGAAGCTTTTAAAGTTGGTACGGGTGTAACTTATAGTGTGGAAGAAAAAGATTTTGATGTTGATATTAGATTAAACCAACCGCTACTTGGAACTAGTAAAGAATCTGGAGTTGAAGTTAGTAAAAAACCTGAAGATTTTGCGTTTTACACTAGTGGTAAATTATCGGAGGCATCTCTGTTAGAGCAAGCTGTTGCAAAATCTCAAGCATCTATAATTTCTTCTATTAAAGATGCTAAAAGTGCTTATTATAACGGAAGTAGTACTTTAGAAGTTGATGGAAAAACAACTGAAAACGCAAACGGAAATGTTGCAATTTTCTGCAATAATGTTATGAAAGATATTAAACAGCAAATTAAAAATATTTCGCAAATAAAAGATGAAGATCAGAAAAAGGCTATGATGCGAACATTAGAGCAAGTTCTTCATAGGGAAGGTTTGATTGGATTTATGCAAAATAATCCAAATGGCCAAGCAATGCTGGCGCAATTAAAGGCTGAATTGGCTCAAGAAACAACCAAAGAGCATGATGGCGTTGATTTGGATAAAGCACCAGAAATAGAAGAAATCGCAACCGAAGAAGATGTTGTTGAAATGGTTGATGAAATTGTGGCTTCTAATGAAACAACCAGTGCTAGAGAGTTGGCTAATTTATTAAATAAAACTCCAAATCTTGTTGGTGAACTTCCACAATATGATGCACCACATCAATCATTAATGAAAGAAGCTGGCCCTGAGATGGGGGATTAACAATTTTATAAATAAAATAAAAAATGATTTGAAAATACAATTTTTTCTAATCATAAAGTTTTCAATAAAGGAAGCTATGGATTACCAATTTAAAAGTGAGTTTAACTTTATTGAAAGTGGAAATTTAAAAGATGATATATTTGTGGTTATAAAGAGTGAACTTAGTGTTTTTTTGCACGAAAAATATAAAATATATTTAGACTGTTTTTGTGAAGAAGAAGACATTAAAATAGCAAAATACTATAGCGAATATTATCAGCTTCTAAATAGGCTTTCAATAGTTTTAAAAGACAAAACAATTACAAATTTAAATGATTATGTTTATTCATATTCGGCTATGAGCAAAGGAAATACTGTTAATAACAGCGAATTAAACACTTTTTTAACAGTACTTCGTGAATTTAACACCTTGATTAATTTATTTTGTTATGATATAATCACAAGTGTTAGGAGCAAAAATGTTTCAATAAAGTCGCGTAGTGTTTTTTCTATAATAAGAAATTATTTTAAAGAACATAAAGAAAAATCATTTGAGGCGTTGCTTGAAAGTTTGTATAACATAACATATAGAAACATGAGGCTTAAATTTAAGGAGAATAGATATGGCAAAAAATAGTAATCTTTATAAATTTGATATTATTGAAAAAATTGTTGGTGAAATTAATTTCACAACAAAAGAAGAGGTTGTTGATTTCGCTCAAAAAATGAAAGATGTTGCAATGGCAAACGATAAGTATGATAAGGTTGTTAAAAAAGCTTTTGAAGATGCTTATAAAGAAATTAAAGATGAATTAACATTAGAAAACCTTAAAGAAATTAAGAAAATTATTAATA
>JAZUCB010000133.1:0-4568 GCA_045638985.1 Clostridia bacterium | reverse complement strand
GAGTTTTTGAAAAAAATCAATAAGGTTTTTAAATGTTTTGATTAGTTATAAATATTATGTTGTAAGATAATTTTAATTATGTTTACTAATAAATTTTTTATTATTTAGTGTTTGTTAATGCTGTTAGAAATAAAGTTGCAGAAATGGTTTTTAAGGCAAACAGTTTTTAGGGCACATGTGGTTTAGGGTAAATGTTTGAAGTTAAACAACTGCTTTAACAAGTCTTCTTGGTTTGTCGGGGTCTAAATTTAATAAGATGCTTGTGTGGTAGGCTAGCCATTGGCAAGGGATTATATTTAAAAGATGTTGCAATTCATGTGATAGTTTTGGAAGTTGAATAAACTGAGTGCAAATATTTTTAAACATTTTTTTGTTTAAGTTTGAAAAAATGCTTATCTTTGCGCCAGTTTTGGCGATTTCTTCTAAAACTCTAATTTGATTATCAATATTCAAGTTATTTGTTATTATTGCAATTGCGTGATCGTTTTCGTTAAATGCTGCAAGTGTGCCGTGCATTACTTCTAATGTTGGCATAGCAATTGTGTGTATGTAGCATGTTTCTTTAATTTTTAAAGCACATTCTTGGGCGAAAATCAAATCTGAGTTTGTGCCTAAAAGATATAAGGTGTTTTTATTTTTGATTTTATTTGCCAAATTTGTGATTTCTTTTGGTTGTAATTTATTGAAATCAAAAGATGAAATTAATGCTGATAGTTTATTTAGTTTTTTAAGTAAAGTTTTGTTGTTGTTTGTGTAGTATAAGCAAAGAAGTGAGAAGGCTAATATTTGGCAGTTGAAGGCTTTCGTGCTTGCAATTGCTTTTTCTTCGCCTGCTGAAAGGATTATTGAGTTGTTGCATAAATTGTGGAGTGGTGAACCGGGGGTGTTGGTTATTGCTAAAGTTTCAATTTTTAAAGGCTCAACTTCTTTTAAAACATTTAAAACGTCAGTTGTTTTTCCGCTCTGGGAGATGAAAATAAATAATGAGTTGTTGTAAACCTTAGATGAAAGATTGAATTCGTTTGCAAGAATAACTTCGCATGGTATGTTTAGATTAGATTCAATTAATTTCTTTCCAAGTAAGCCACTGTGATAGCTGGTTCCACATGCGATAATAAATATTGATTTATATTCATAAATATTTTTTGGCAATGTGTTCATTGATGACGTTGTGAAAGATATAATAGTTTTAGTTAGCGAATCTTTAATTTCATTTATTTCTTTTTGCATATAATATCCTAAAGGTTTGTTTTCCATTTGCTTTGCTCCTTAATATTTATAATTTCTATATATGCAAGTTAAAATAGTTTTGATAAATAAATTTTGATTCAATAAAAACTTGCTAATATTAGTGTGATGGATTATTATAAATTAAGGAGAAGATTATGAGATTATTTATTAAACATGAAGAAATAGTTGAAATTGCTGAAAAAATGGGTAAGGATATTTCTCAAAGATTTGAAGGTGAGAATCCGTTACTTGTTTGTGTTTTAAAAGGTTCGGGGCCCTTTCATGCAGAATTAATGAAACATATTACTTGCGATATGGAAGTTGATTATATTCAAGTTAGCAGTTATGTTGGTAAAGAAAGCACTGGTAATGTTGTGTTTAAAAAGGATTTTGGGTGTGAGATTGCTGGCAGAGATGTTGTTTTGGTTGAAGATATTGTTGACACTGGTGTTACAATGTCTAATTTGTTGCCGGTTATAAAAAAGAGGAATCCAAAGTCGGTTACTGTTGTTTCTTTGCTTGATAAGCCTAGTAGGAGAAAGGTTGATTATAAACCTGATATAGTTGGGAAAACAATCGACGATTTGTTTGTTGTTGGATTTGGCTTAGATTTAGATGAAAAGTATAGAAATTTAAAAGATATTTATATTTACGATTAAATATAAAACAAGTATTAGTATTTTAATTATTTAGATTATTTTTATTTAATGGTAGGATATAAAAAGACACAAGATTTTAATATAATCATGTGTCTTTTTTGTACTTTTGTAGGTTTTATAACTAGTGAGTTTGTGGATTAAATTATCTTTTTATAGGTGATAAATAAAATAAAAGACATGAGATTAAATACTAATTCATGTCTTTTTGTTTCAACATTGTTGGTGTTTGTTAATATCTAACAACATATTGTCAATATGTTACGCTAAGCTTTCAAAATGTCGCACAAGATGTTTTTGTGCACGCTCTGTTTTTGCATACATAATCCATCTTATTTGAGATATGTTATTGCAAAGCCCTGTTTTCTCATCTCTGTCTATTTCAAGCAAAACTTTATCGCCTTCTGATAAAACGGTGTTAATTGGTGATAGTGTTGGAGCAGAATTAAGATATGCGCCTTTGCATGCAAACCCAAAATCATTATGGATTCTGAAAGCAAAATCTAAAACGGTTGAACCTTCGGGCATATGAATTATTTCATCGCTTTTTGTTTTAACGGTGATATATTTTGAGGTTATGTTTCCAGACGTTGAAGAATCAACATAGCTTATATCATAGTTATCGGTTAACCCATTTTTATATATTAAATATTTTCTTCTATTAAAAATATAGAACTGATATTTATTTCTGCAATCATCTTCAAGAATTATATATTTAGTTGAGGTGAATTTATCTATGCCATAGCCCACGATTTTAACAATCTTTCTTGTTGTTTCTTCAATTAAAAATTGGAAAACTAAATTTGTTAGATCAATTGTTTTTTTGTTGTTTTCAAAAACGAAGTAAAGTTTGTTTGTTGGAACTTTAACAAAAAAGCTTTGTTTTATTTCGTTGATTGATTTTATTTGCAAGGTGTTTTTTATTGCTGTGTAGGTTTCAAACTCTGTGCATTTGTGAATGTTTATTTTAACTTTGTCGTTCAACTTCTTTTTAGATAAAAATTGGTTAAAGTGGTCAGTTAGTGTTGAGATTAATTCTGCATATTTCTTTCTATTATAATTATGAAATTTTAAATATGTGTTTTGATAATTATCAATAGTTTCTCTATGTTGAATTTTAAAGCATTCGTTGGTTATTTTTGTGTGGAAGTAATTGCATTTTAAAAGATTTATAAAAGGTAGAATCCATTTTTCGGTTTCTTTTACTTTTGCAAGTTGTTTGTAAAGAGGGAAGCATGAAATGGTGGTTAAGTTATGAAGCCTGTCGGCGAATTTTATAATAAAAGCGTATAAATTTTCTTTTCCTATTGAAATAAGTTTTTGGAATGTTAATTCTTCGGCAAGAAATTTGTTGATGTTGTTTATTGGGGTTGATTCAATTGCTGTTACTGCGTCAACAATTTTTGCAATAGTTGGGTTAAAGGTTTCTTCTATTTCTTTAATTGAATAGTTGCAATCTTCTACGGTATCGTGAAGAATTGCGCTTGCAATAACATTAGTGTTAAAATCTAGCTGTTCAACTATTTCAGCGCATTTTAGAGGGTGAAGAATATAAGGGTCTCCACCTTTTCTAAATTGGTTTGCGTGAAGTTTTTCGGCAACTTCAAAGGCTTTTATAACATTACCGATATCAATTGCTCTTTTTTCTTTTAACCTTGCTATTAAATTATTATAAACTTCTTTATAATTTTCCATTTATTAATACCTTTAGTTTTCCTCTTTAATAATTCTATAATAGTCATCGTCTTCCATGTTTGAAACTTTTGCAAATCTAAACATGTTTGCATCGATTAAATCAATTAACATGTTGTTTAAGCTGTTTTCAAAAATTGTTTTTTTCTGATATTCGTTTAGGTCGTCTTTAATGCCATTTGAATTTAAGTATAAGCTTTTGAAAAGATTGATTAATTGTTCTGCTTCAACTTCAACGTTAACTTCGCTTACGCCTAATGATAATAAGTTATATATTTGTCCGTCTGGGATTTGCAATATTTTCTTTGAAATAATAGCAAATTGAATGCATGGCATGTGTTCTCTTCCTCTTGAAACTGAGTTTGCTGTTCCAAGCCCTCCGATATATTCTTTATTGCTAGGAGGGTTGTTTAAAATAATTAAGCTTTGATCGTTTAGCAGGGTGCTTTTTAAATAAATAAATATTTGCGAGTCGGAAGTTTCAAGCGAGCCTGAGTAGAATTGTTCATATTCGGTTTGGCAACGTTCTCTGTCGTTTAAATCCAAACTTTCAAGATATGCTTTAAAATTCTCTGCAGAATCTCTATCTTTAATAAAGTTTGCAACTACTTTCAATCCATTTTCGGTTTGTTGATTTAAAACGGTTATAACAGCATATTTTAAAGTGGTTTTTGAATAACTACTAATTTTGCCCTTATATTCACTTGAGTTATAGCAATAGAAAATATATGTTCCAATAAATTTTTCTAATTTGCCTAAATTTTCAGTTGATGTTAGTTTTTGTTGCTTGTGGTTATAAATATCTTGAAAAACAAACTCATCAATTGAATAGCCAAATTTATTTTTTATTGAGCAAAGAAATGAAAGGCTTGGTTCTAAGTTTTTGTTTAAATAGTTGTTAATAGTTGCAGGAGAAACATTTAGTTCTTTGCTAATATCTCTTTGGGTTAAATTGTTTTTTTTCATTAGTTCTTTTAAATTATTAACAAA
>JAZUCB010000132.1:0-12164 GCA_045638985.1 Clostridia bacterium | reverse complement strand
GAGGTTATTAATGCATCTTATTCGATAGCAAGTGGCTTATTTGTTGATGTAAAAAAGAGCGAGGCAACAAAAAGATTGATTGATGTTGCAGAGAAAACTCACGACCCAAGAGCGATGGTTGAATTAATGAAACATTCTTATGCTTATCAAGATGAAAGTGTTAGAAAGTTGGCAAGTGAGATCGCGAGCGAAGGCGTTGTTGAGCCAAACGGGATTTATTTGAAAGCTTTGGTTCAATATAATAACGAGAGAGCAAGGTTTATTCAAGAACATGGAGTTGATTTAATTGAAGCAATAAAATGCAAAAACATTTTTAATAATATGACTAATGATTATAAAGCCAAACTTGATGAAATGATTTTAAAAGTGGGTGGAAAATCTTTAGATGTTATGTTGCTAAATCATAAGATAAAAGAAACTCAAAGCTTTTATTCTAAGTTTAATAATAAGGTTGAAGATTCTTCAGTTGAAAATAGTTTTTGGTTGGCTTATGAAGGTTTTAAAGGTTTAGCAAATCTTGCTCATGAAATGGGTGATGAATTGGATTCAGGTATTTATAAAGCAAAAGCATATTTAATTAACCAAGAGTTAAGATTTGAAAAAGATGGCGATTTTAATTTAGATGAGTTTGAAGCAATGGCAGTTGAAAGCAATAGCCCAAAAGCAATTTATTATGCAAATAAATGCAGATTTGCAAATTCTCAATTTGAAGATATTAAAGTTTCGTTTGAAGATGTTTATGCAAGAGTTGGAGAATGTGAAAGTTTTGAAGTAATGTCAGAATAAAACAACATGTTGACAGAAATATAAAATATAAAAGCAATATTTAAAGATGTTGAAAATAATGTTTATAAAAGGTAGGGTTGAATTATGTTTAGATTAGGTTTTAAAAAAGAAGAAAATTTGTTAGATAGAGATGCTTGCATTTTATCTGCAAGAGCAAAAGCAAATCCAAGAGATTTAGAAAATTACAATAATATGCTTTATTTCGTTGAGGGAAGTCAAAACGGAAAAGCAGCAGTTATGTTTTTAAAAGCATATCCAGATGCTTATAGAGAAGATGAAGTTGCTAAAGAAGTTATTGATAGATTTATTTCTCATAACCATGGAACAGCATATGCAAAGCATGCTGAAGCTTTAAGTTTATATTCAATGAAAAAAGAAATGTTTTCTGGTGACTTTAGTGTTGATTTGATGCATGCCATTGCTCAAAAAAACAGATATTTAAAAGAAGCAGAGCAGTGCAGAATTGCAAAGGAACAGTCTAGAGCTGGTTTTCTTTCAGCCGGATACTTAATGCATTTAGAAGATTTAGAAAAAAAGAGTTTGGAAAATTGTGGTGCGTTAGAGGTGAAACTTGGTAACCTTGGTGGCAAGTTGATTGAAAGCGAATTCAAAGATGCAATTTGGGAATATGAAAAGTTGGCAAGCATGCAAGATAAAGAAGATGCGCTAATAAGCAAAGCAGAAAGTGTTGCAATCAAAGCTTCTTTAGGCTTAGCTTCACCTGCTGAGTTTATGGCAGTTAATAGAAAATTAACAAAACAAGGTTTTAAAAACCCAACAATTGAAAGTCAATATAATGCAATAGCATTTGAAACTGAATTGGGAGCAACTAATTTATCTCCAACTCAAGTTAGAGATGTGTTTGGTAAAATGGGGTCTTTGGAGGATATATCTGAAAAAGGCGTTGAGTGCATTGAGTTAGGGCAAACACTTATTGCTAGTCAAGAAGATTTTATAAGCGAATAAAAAGGTGGAATTTAAATTATGTTTAATTTAGGTTTAGGAAAAAGTGATAATTTATTAGTTAAAGATGCTTGCGTTTTAGCAAGCAGAGCAATTGGAGGGAATGACGAAGATTATAAAGATATGCTTAACTTCGTTGAGGGAAGCCAAAACGGAAAAGCTGTTGTTATGTTTTTAAAAGCTTATCCTGATGCATATAGAACAGATAAAACTGCAAGAAAAGTTATTGATGGATATATTGCCAACAACGAAGAAACTGCATATGGAGTGCATGCAAAAGCATTAAGCATTTATTCTCTTGAAAAGGCTGATTTTAAATCTAAAAACAAAACTGATATGATAAATGCAATTTCAATTAAAAATAAAGAAATTGTTGCATATAAAAAATGCGATGAAATTGCAAGTGCTTATTCAAATAAGTTTGGTGATGAAGCAGAGGTTATTTCTGCAAGAAAAACCAAAGAAGCGCATGCTCATTTAGATAATGTTAAAGGCATTCAAGAAAGATTAGGTGAAAATGGTTTAGCAATTGAAAGTTTGTTAACTGAGGCTAGTGGAAAATATTTAAAACTAGCAGAAACTCAAGAAACATATGATGCGTTAATAAGCAGAGCTGAAAGCCTAGCTATTAAAAACGATTTGGGAAAAGCAACTAATGATGAAATTGCTTTTATGAGTGCGTTATTATCAAAGGCATCAAAAAAACCGTCAGTTGATATTATGTTTGCAAAACTTATGTTTGATTATGAAACCGATGCAGAAAAGTTTTGCAATAACTATTCAAAAATCATGATGGAATGCCAATTTGGCAAATTAGAAATATCTAAAACTGGAAGAGATTGCATTGAATTGGGAGCCGACTTAATTGCAAACGCCGAATCAAGCGATGCACCAGATATGGAATAGAAAAGATTTTAAATAAAAAGGTAAATTAAAAAAGGTGGTAAATAAAAATGAATAATAAAATAGTTGAAGATTCTTATAAATTAGCGAGTAAATTAACATATTTAAGCAATTCAAAAGAAGGAGAATTGTATTTAAATGATGCAATTAATGAGGCCGTTGCTTTTGCACATGGAAGCAAAGAGCCAAGCATTTTAATCGAACTTTTGAATTTAAATCCTTTGCTTTATAGTAAAGGAATTTTGAGTGGTGTTGTTGATGAAGTTTTGGCAGATGGAAGTTTTGCAAGAACCGCAAAAGGAAGGCATTTATCAGCATTAAAGCAATATGCTCTAGAAGCTTCAAATTTTGAAAATAAAAACGGTTGCCAAATGCTTTTTGCAATTTCTTCTGAAAATATATTTAAAAATAGAGCAAATGATTGTATGATGGTGATTGGTGATTTGGTAGATTTAGCAGACCCGGATTTTAATGGTGCTTTGCAAGCAAAAATTTCTGAAAGAGAAACTTGCATATCTTCTATGGAAAGTTATTCATCTATGTTAAGAGGATTTGAAACTGGAAAGAAATTTAAAGAAGCAAGATTTGCTTATTTAACTGAAGCAAGGCAAGAAAGATTAGCAAGGCAAGAAAGATTAAAAAGTGAAGGAAAACAACATAATGTTGTTTCTGCAAAATTTAATGCGCATTTAATTAATTCAACTTTGCATTTTGCCGAAGAAACAGGAAACGACTATTTCTTTTTCAGAACAAAATATGAGAATTCAAGTGAAATGAAATACTTAGAAACTAGATGTGCATTAAAAGATGGCTTAATATCTCCAAGTGAAGCAAACGATCAATTTAAAGAATTAGGCGAGCAAGAACTAACTCAAGCAGGTAAATATTACATAAGCCTAGGCAGAGAAATCATGGCAAACGCCGAATCAAGCGATGCACCAGATATGGAATAAGAAAGGTGGAAAATTATGAAAGAAATAAAAACAAGTGGGATTAAAGATAATGCATATCTAGCTATTCTTTCTGCAAGAGCATATGGAAATTGTACTGGTCACTTAGGGGGATTGAAGCATGATAATAGTCTTGGCTACATAGATGACTTAGCGTATTTTGCAATTGCAACCGGAAATGAAAATGCATTGGTTGAATTGCTAGATATTGCTCCAAATTATTATGCAGAAAATAAGACAATTAAAGAAATTGTTAATAACCACGTTCAAAGAGGTGGGGATTATGCAACTTGTTTGCATTTAAAAGCCCAAAGAGAATATGCAATTGCAACTGCGTTTAATAAAAATCCAGAATTAAGCACTGAAGAAAACAATAATTTAGTTAAAAACGCAATTAGAAATAAGCATTCATTATCAAACAAGCTAGGTTCATTGCATTCAGAAATAATTCAATTATCAATGAGCCAAGCTTCAGTTGAGCAAATTAATAATAAAATAACTGAATATGAAGAAACTCAAAAAGCTTATAATGAAATTAATAAAATGCCAAATATTGCAATGGTTGAAAAGTGCTTTATAGATGCAAGAAATGCATATTTAGAGCAAACTAAAAACACTTATTTAGAAGATGCTTTAATTTGCAAAGCCAACGCTCATATAATCGCTAAAGATTTTGGTTTGCAAGGTGAAGAAAAAGGAATGGGTGCAGTAAAAAAGGCAATGCGTGTTTCTTTAAAATTGAACCCAACTTTAGCAGTTTCATATTATTTAAATCGTTGTGAATTTGTTGATGAAGCAATAACTCAAAGAGAATATGAAAGCAGAATGATGCATGTTTCAGACTCAACTTTGCGCTCTGCAAACTTTATGTGTGCGCTTGATGTTGGTTATAAAATATGTTTGAGAAATAAAGAAAAAGAGCAAGCAATGCAAGTTTATCAATCAACAAATGATGTTTTAGAAGATGATAAAAAAGCAAGGCAAACTGAAGGAAAAACTCTTCATGAAGCATTAAATGAATATGCTAACTCAGTTAGTGAAATTGGCAATAGAAAAAACGTGCCAAACATAAATAATAAAACTTTTGAAGAATCTCTTGAATTTGTTGAAGATGTTTTGGCTGATTCTACAACTGATGAAAGTGATAACTCAAACGCAGAATCTCAAGATTCTCCAGTGAGTGAGTAAAAGGTGGTTAAATTATGAGAGAAAAAAAAGATAAAAAAACAACCAACGATATATATTTATTAGCGAGTGGTGCTAGGGGATATAACGATGAGTTTTCAATTAATAAGTTAAAATATTATGCAATTGGAACTGGCGATGAAAGGGCATTAATTGAACTATTAGATATTGCTCCTAATTTATATTTTGAAAATAAAGCAGTTCAAAAATGTGTTGATAGTGCAATAAAAAGAGGTGAAAATTCAGGTGGCGAGTTGCTCGATTCAGGAAGTTTTTGGCACTTAAAAGCATTAAAAGAATATGCAGATGCAACTGAAACAACTAGTTTTATTGGTGTTAATAAGAATAAATCAAACGATTTTATTAATAGATCAGTTGCTAATAGAAATGTTGCTTTAAGTTTGGTTTCAATTTTTACTGAAGACATAAGCAAACTTGAAAGCACTAATCCAACTGATCCTCATTTAAAAACTAAATATAGTTTATTAGAAGATGCAAAAAATGAAGTTCAAAAATATTCAAGTATTGCTCACCTTCTAGATAAAGTTAATAATGCATTCAAAAAAGCAAGAAATGCATATTTAGAGGAAGCAAAATCTTCAGGTTTAGAAGATGCTCAAATATGCAAAGCAAAAGCACACCTGATTAATAAAAACTTTAACTTTGGTTTAGAAAATAAAGGTGATTATAGTTTGATTAGCTTAACTATTGCATCAAAAATTAATCCAAGCGTTGAAAAAGATTATTACCTTGCCCAATGCCTTGCTTATGATAGCAAAATATCTGAATCAGATTATTTAAGGTCGTTAATGAGAATTAATTATAATGGTGGAAAAGATTCAGTGGGAACAACATGGGCAATAGAAACAGGTAAGGATCTTGAAAAATTTGAAGATGCAGAACCTCGCCTTTTGTTTCTTGACCCTAATTTAAGTGATAACATGCCAGATAATCCAAACAATGAAGCACCTAAGCTTTTAGACCCTAATGAACCAATAGATTATCCATCAAACCCACACTTTTTTAATGGTGAATTTAAATCATATTCACCTTCCCCAATCTTCGGAGGCGATAATGACTAATAATATTAAAAATAACGATTTATATATTATTTTAAGTTCAATTGAAAGTAAAGATAACGGTTATTCTGTTTTGGAACTAAGAAACTATGCAGTTGCAACTAAAAGCGCTGATGCATTAATTAAACTTTTAGAAATTGAAGGAAGTTTCTATATGAGCGATAACGCAGTTAAAAGTTTAGTTGAAGAAAAAATTGCAGAAAATCCATGTTCTGCAAGGGGTATGCACTTAGAAGCCCATAAGCGAGCAGTTGAATATGGTTGGAGTCATTGGGGTTCAGCAGACACTGGGTTTGTTAGAAATTTTATTAGAGAGAAAAATCAAAAAGCAAGAGAGATTAAAGAACTAGATAAAGAAATTGCTCATTATGATGGAAAAGGTGAGTTTGATAACTTGTTAGAAAGTTTAGACGAAAAGATTGGTAGAAGAGCTTTAAAAGTTGCTTCTTTTAAAAAGAATGAAATGAGATTAAAAACTTCAGGTTGCGAAACTATATATAATTTTGCAATGAACTTATATGAAGAAGAAGCAAAAAGTTTGAATCCTGCCGAAGCTAATATCAGCAAAGCGAAAGCTCATTTAATTCAGCGTGCTTATGGCTTTGATGATAATCTAACTTATAGCTACGATGAATTAAGCCAAGCAAGTTCTGCACTTCCTAAAAATTTAGAATTAAAATATAATCAGATTCATTGCGCATTAACAGATAAAGAACTAACATTTGCTCAATGTGTTATTAATTTCAATGATATCGCCGACCAAGATTTATCTGAAGAATGCGAAAAAGCAATTGTTTTAGGCGAAAATTATGAAGCGAATTCAAGTGCCGACGAAATGGTTGAGTAAATTTAAAAAGGTGGTTTAATTATGAATAACAATTATAATCCAAATGATTTATATATAATGTTAAGTTCTTTTGCATGTGAAAAAAATCCTTATTCGCTTGAAGATTTAAAGAACTATGCTCTTGCAACTAATAGTGCAGATGCATTTGTTAATCTTCTTGAAATGGATAATGATGGCATATATTATTTTGGAAATTTAACAGTGAAACATGCAGTTGATAAAATTATTTCAGAAAACCCAGATTCTGCTAGGGGCTTGCTTTTAAATGCAACTGTTGAAGCAATTAAGTATGGAAGAGAGCGTTGGGGAAGTGCTGATGTTAGCTGTGCAAGAGGTTTTATTAGAACAAAAAATAATTATGCTAGTGATATTAAAACTTTAACTGATGAAATAGCCCAAATCCCTGAGGGTCAAGGTGAAATGGGTGTTTATCAAAGACTTGCTAAAATAAATAGCATTATTAGCGAACAAAAACGTTGCGAAGAAAATTTGAATGGAACAGATTGCGAAACTTTATATAAAAAAGCAATGTTAGCATACGTTGAAGAAGCAAAAGTCCAAAATCCTGCAGATGCTCAAGTTAGCAAAGCAGAAGCTTATTTATTAAAAAAGGCTTATGGTTTTGATAATGAAGTTGGTTATAGTTATGATGAATTAACTCAAGCTAGTTGCGCAAATCCTGAAAATTCAGAATTAAAATATTACCAAGTTTGTTGTGGGCAAAGAGATAAAAAATTGTCTTTTAGTCAAAGCACTATAAACTTTGAAGAAATCGCAGACCAAGATTTATCTGAAGAAGGCGAAAAAGCAATTGAACTAGGTGTGGATTATTCCTCAATTGCCGATGAAATGGCTGAGTAAATTACATAATAATGAGGTAAATTATGAAACAAAAGACAGATAAAAAAAGAACTAACGATATATATTTATTAGCAAGCGGTGCAAGAGGTTATAACGATGAGGCTTCTATTGATAAATTAAAACTTTATGCAATTGGCTCAGGCACTGTAAGAGCGTTAATTGAATTATTAGACATTGCTCCAAACTTATATTTTGAAAATAAAGCAGTTAAAAAGAGAGTTGATAGCGCTATTGTGGAATGTTCAACTTCTGCAAGTGGATTGCATTTAGTTGCTTTAAGGGAATACGCTAAGGCAACAGAATTAAATAAAAATCCAGAATTAAGCGTTGAAGAGAATAATGCTTTTGTTAAAAATGCGATTAGAAATAAAAACTTATATCCAGGCATTATTAGTTCCTTGCAAGCAGAAATTATAAATATGGGTTCAACATATTGTTCAACCGATGATATGATGGCGGAAAAACTTGATGAATTATTGAAAGCTCAAAATATTTATGAGCAAAGCAAAAGAGTTTTAAATGGTAGAAATGTTGAAAAGAGTTTTCTAGATGCAAGAAGTGCATATTTAGATGAAGCAAAATCATCAAATTTAGCCGATGCTCAAGTTAGCAAAGCTAAAGCGCACTTAATTGATAAAGAATATTGCTTATCTAGCGAAGAAAAAGGCGATTATAGCTTGCTTAGCTTAAGTGTTGCATCAAAAATTAGCCCAAGCGTTGAAAAAGATTATTTCGTTGCTCAATGCCTTGCATTTGATAGCAAAATAACTGAATCAGATTATTTAAGGTCATTAATGAATATAGAACATGAAGGTAAGCCTTCTAGCGAAAGTAAAAGAGAAATAGATCTTGGTAAAACTATTGATGAATATTACAAAACAGATCTAACATCAGATATTTTATTAATAAATCGTGCTCTAAACGAATGCTCTTTTAAAGATGATAACACCCAACCAGATTCACCAATCTTCGGAGGCGATAATGACTAATAATATTAAAAATAACGATTTATATATTATTTTAAGTTCAATAAAAAGCGGAGATAATGGCTACACTTTAGATGATTTAAAGAACTATGCTCTTGCAACAAATAGTGCAGATGCTTTTATAAACCTATTAGAATTAGATGAGTTGGGTAAATATTATGGTGTTGCAGTTCAAGATGCAGTTGATAAAATTATTTCTGAAAATCCTAATTCTGCAAGAGGCTTGCATTTGAGTGCCACAGTTGAAGCAATTAAACGCACTAAAGAGCATTTTACTGTGAAAAGTGCTAGGGGTGCTAAAAGAGGTGTTCGATCAATTAATATTTATAATGATTCCATTAATAAAAAGAAAGATGAAATTTCTAAGTTTGAAGAAGAATATAAAACAACTTCGCTTGGTTTAAGATGTGATTTAAATGCAGATATTGTTGTTCGTGATCGTTACGTTGAATGGGTTGGAACAACTTGTGGAGAATTATATGAAAAAGCAATGCTTGCATATTTAAAAGAATCGAAAAAACAAAAATCTGCCGATGCTGTAATAAGCAGAGCAAAAGCATGTATTCTTAACAACGCATTATTTATTGATAAAGAAATGGGTTTCAATTGTGATGAATTAAATAAAGCATGTGAAAAAAATCCTAATAATGCTGAACTAAAGTATTTCGCAACTATTTGCGAGTTGGCATCAGAAAGAGAACGATATAAATGGCTTTCTTATGAGGATGTGTGTAATTTAACATATCAAGAAACTGCAGGAAAACCTTTTTTTGAGCAAGCCAATATTACTCTTGGTGAATTGGCTCAAAATTCATTATCTGAAGAAGGTGAAAAAGCAATTGAACTAGGTGTGGATTATTGCTCAAATGCCGATGAAATGGCTGAGTAAAACAAGTTGGAAAATAAAAGGTGGTAAAAAACATGAAAAAAAATATAGAGAAAACAGAGTTAAATGATTTATATTATGCAATCGCTGGAGCAAGAGCAAATAGCGATATTGCTTATAACGTTGAAACTTTAGCATGCTACGCAGTTGCAACGGGAAATAAAAGGGCATTGATTGAACTTTTAGATATTAATCCCGAATTCTATACAGAAAATAAAGGTGTTAAGAATGCAGTTGATAATGCTGTTGTGAGTGATGCAACTTCAGCAGAAATTATGCACTTAAAAGCATTAAGGCAAGTTGCAATTGTTGCAGATTCAGAAAAAGAAACAATTGCTCAAATTCAAGCTGAAACTCCAGAAGGTTTAAGAGAAAGTAATGGTGAATTTGTTAAAAATGCAATTGCAAGAAAAAATTTATATGGCGATATTAAGAGTAAGGTTCAGGCAGAAATAGTTCAAGAATATATGAGTTCAATGCCAAATGAAAAACGCATTGAAGATGCTCATAATAGATTAGAAGATGCAGAAAATAATTATAAAAAATATAACCTTCCAGGGTTAAACACAATTCAAGGAATGTTAACAGTTGCTAGAGATAGATATTTAGCAGAATCAAAAACTGCTGGATATACAGCTTCATTAATCAGCAAAGCAAATGCCCACTTGCTTGATAAAGATTTTTGCTTATCTGGTGGTGAAGAAAACTATGGTTTGTTAGGTTTAGTTATTGCTTCAAAAGTTAATGGGAATGCTGAGGTTGATTATGTGTTAAATCGTTGCAAACTTAGCGATAATCATATAACAGAAGATAAATTTTGCTTATATTTAGATGCAATGCAAGATAGATATCTTTTCAGCCCAGATTTTGTTGAATCAGTTGAAATGGGTAGCGTTATTTGTGAATATGATAGAATGTTTAGCGATAGTGAAGGAATGGATTTTTAATAAAAAGAGGTGGAAATTATGGGAATAGGTAAAAACAAATTAGAAAATGAAAACATTACAACTGAGCATTATTTTGCTTATGTTAAAAAGCAAAACCAACTTAGAGAATTTGCGTCAGTTTTAGCTGGCAGAGCTTATGAAAACCCAACTAAAGAAAATATTGGAGATTTGGTTGCTTTTTCATTTGGAAGTGAAAAGTTTTTAGGAAGCGTTGAGCCAAATTCGTTAATTGCAGTTATGGGATTATTTGATGGTTCTGGTTATTTTGCAAATCCTGTTATTGCTGAGTTGGTTAAAAGAGGTATTGAAGAATATGAAGGAGAACCAGAAGGCTATTTGCTTTCTGCTTTGAGAACATATGCAATTGCAAATAAAGAATTTAAATCTCAAGGAAATGAAGAAAGTTTAGCAAAATGCTTAAAAAGAAAAAATGATGCTGAAGCAAGACTTGAAAAATATGCTCCAAAAGCAGAAGCAACAAAAAATAAAACCTTAAAAAATACTTACGAGCAAAAAACTTTACAGGCAAAATATGAATATGAGGCTCAAGCAGGCAAATTAGGAAGAGTTTATGATTGCGTTGAAGAAGAATTTGCATTGGCTGAAAAAGCATATGCAAAAAGAAGTGAGTTAAAAAATGGTAAGTCGGTTGATGGTGTTATTGCAAGAACAATCAATAAAAGTTTTAAGTTTAGTGGTATGGGTATGGTTGAAGAATTTTTATCATTCTGCTCGGAATCAAAAGTTCCTCTAAATCAAAGCTTAACAATGGAATTTATTGATGCCTATAATTCTGGTTTGAGCAATGAGTTTTCTCGTTTTAACGATAGAAACTGTCAATCTGAATCAATGAATAGATTAATTCAAACAATAGTTGATGATGGAATGGGGATTTATGAAGCAAAATCAAAAGGTTCACAAAGTGTTCATGCAACAGTGAAAGAAAGAGAAGTTAAAATTGAAGAAATTGCAGATATTTTCAAGCAAGGTGGTAAAAACATGGTAGAAAATGCTGAATCAACTGCTGAATATAAAACTTCAAATGGAGAAGCAAATCCAATCGTTTCAAGTGAAGAATTGGCTGGAATTATTGCTGGGTTAGATGATTGCACTCAAAGCGAAGGAATGACTGAATAATAAAAGTTATGGTTAAAAAAGAATTAGTTTTAAGTTCTAATTCTTTTTTTTATGTTTGTTTTGATTTTCCATGCCGTGTTTTTGAACAATAAAGGATTTAATTTCAGTAGAAAGTTACTGCTTATATAATAAACATAAGATATGCATATAAAAAACTTGAAAAATTTGGCTAAATATGTTTATATTTAAGTATAATGGGGAGGTGCGTATGGATATAAGAATTGATGGGCATGATCAACGTTTTAAATTTAGAGTGTGTGGCATTTTGGAGCATAAGGGCAAATATTTAGCAGTTAGAATTGAAAAAAATGAGTTTTATTGCTTTCCGGGTGGGCATGCAGAAATTGGAGAAACTTCCGAAGAAGCAGTTTTAAGAGAAATGCATGAAGAATTAGGTTTTCCTGTTAAAATTAAAAGGTTGCTTTCTATTGCAGAAAATATTTTTAAACTAAAAGATAGTTTGATGCATGAAATGAGTTTTTATTACTTAGTTGAAGCGCAAAATCCTAAAGATGTGAACGAAAATGATCACGTTATAACCGAGTGCGATAAAGGCGTTATGAAAGAATTAGCGTTTAAATGGTTAACTAAAGAAGAGTTTGAAAAAGAGAATTTTAAACCAACTTTTGCAAGT
>JAZUCB010000131.1:0-1098 GCA_045638985.1 Clostridia bacterium | reverse complement strand
GCATATACTGTTGAATTTGTGATTGTGACATTATCAACTTTCGCATTAGCATTAACAACACCAGCAACAGAACCAGCATTAGTTAATTTTGCATCAGCATTAACATTTAAGTTAGTAACTGAACAATTAACTACATTTGTGTTTTCTAATGTTCCTGCAATACCACCGAAGTTTGTTGCAACAACTGAACTAAAGCTATCTTCAAATGTGATAGAAACATTTTCGATTGTTGAAGTTGAAATTTCATCACTTGAAGATATAACACCAGCTAAAGCACCAGCGCTTGTTGAATTTGAACTAACACCAGTTACAACAATATTTAAGTTTTTAATTGTTACATTATCAAGAGATGTGAATAAACCTAAGTTTCCATCAACTGCATTATTTAAGTTAAGTTTAATTGTTTTTCCATTTCCGTCAATTGTTGAATTTTTAACAGCAACTGGAGTCCAACCAGAAGTTAAATCAACATCATCTAACAATTTAATGCTTTGATTTTCAACATCTGAACTAAATGTATTAACAAATGTTTCTTTATTTCCTAAATCTTTTTGAGATAAATCTCTTCTAAAATATTCTCCTGATGGAGTTGTTGGATAAATTGAGCCCATTCTTAAAGTTGGAAGTGAATTGCTTGATGTGTTCCAAACATAAGTTGTGTCCCAATTTGTGATTGTGTTCATATCAACTGCGTAGAATATAAATTCATTTGTTGAAACCACTTCACCCGCGCTAGCATAACCACGAATTAAATATAACGCTGAATCTTTATCGAAGAATGCTGAACGATCAACGTAAGTTGAATTAACAAAGAAATTTTCTATTACACCATGAACTAATTTTCCATCTGTTATTTGGGATGAATTTTCAACACCATAAACTACTGCAATGTTACCGATTAAGTGACGTAACATGTTTGCATTTTCCATATCAAAGTTTTGTGATGCTAAAATATGACCAACAAACGCTCCAAAATGTTCATGAGAACAAACTGTGTTTGAATATGATTGTTGGATTGAACCTGTTTCAGTTCCAATAGTAAATTCACCAGTAAATCCACCTGCTTTTACAGATTCAATATGTGAAAGGTTAAGTTCA
>JAZUCB010000130.1:0-4843 GCA_045638985.1 Clostridia bacterium | reverse complement strand
CAAAAAAATCACCACATATAATTAAAAAACTAAACTTAGACAAAAATGAAACAATAAAACAAAACAAATAAAAAAGCCTACTTTTCCCCGTATAAAACAAATTATAATTAAACATAAAAGCAAAAAAAATAATTTCAAACGGCATGTTTACCTCTTTGAAATTATTTTATATATTTAAAATTAAATTATGTAAAGAATTAATCTTTTTTATAACTATTAATAAATGATGAAAAGTGCTCTATATCAGTAAATTTTCTATAAACACTTGCAAATCTCACATATGAAACATCATCAATAGTTTTCAAGCCCTCCATAACTAACTCACCAATCTTTTTAGTTGAAACTTCTTGATCCAAGTTACTATATATAACTTTTTCAATTTTTTCAACAAGAGCATCAATTTGTGCCATAGTTACCGGCCTTTTTTCACAAGCTCTAATTATCCCACGTTTAAGCTTGTTTTTATCATATTGTTGCCTACTTCCATCGCTTTTTATAACCAAAATAGGAGTTGTTTCAATTGTTTCAAATGTTGTGAAACGTTTACCACAACTCAAACACTCTCTCCTACGCCTTATAGAATTACTATCATCAAAACTTCTGCTATCTAAAACTTTACTTTCAGTATGACCACAAAATTGACACCTCATTAAAACAACACCCCCATAATAATAAAATTGATTATATCAAATTAAAATAATTATGTAAAACAACTGTTATAATTTAACAAATTTTTTCATTTTTTCATATAATTTAATAAAAACACTAGCATTTTGTTATTTATTGTTTATTTTTATCATACATTGATTTAAAAGGGTTTTATTATGGAAATATCTTTCTGCGAGTTGCGTGCGAAAGAAGTGGTTAATTTACATGACGGCAAACAACTTGGACACATTCTTGATTTAATAATAGACACATCATGTTCCAGAATTATTGGAATAATAGTGCCCTGCGAAAAAAATTTTCTAACCCTTTTTAAACCATCTTCAAACATTTTTATTCCATACCATAGAATATGTAAAATTGGCAAAGACGTTATTCTTGTTGATATTAATATCGCAACACAACAAAATGTTAAAATACAAGAAGAAAACAGCCCTAAAGAAAGCACGCCATCAACTTATCAAAGCCCTCACTACAAACCATTCAATCAAGAAGAAAAATCTAATAACCAAAACGATTATTAGATTTTTTCATAAATAGACTTTGCAACTTTAATCCCATCTAAAGCACTACTAACAATACCTCCGGCATAACCAGCACCTTCACCAATTGGATACATACCTTTTATGTTAGATTGGTATTCTTCATCTCTAATTATTGTTAAAGGGCAACTGCTTCTTGTTTCAACACCTATTAACAAATCATCAGACATTGCAAAATTTCTTACTTTTTTATTTAATTCAATAATTCCATCTTTTAAACTTTTATAAACAAAATCTGGCAAGCATTTCTTCAATTTCACCAAAGAAACACCTGGCTTATATGAAGTTTCAGAATTTTCTGAAACTTCTTTATCATTTATAAAAGTTTCCACCCTTTCTGCTGGTGCGTTATAATTTGACCCAGCCAACTCAAATGCCATTTTTTCATATTTTTCTTGTAGATAAATCCCAGCTAAAACATCGTCATTGTTAAAATCTTCAGGCATAACATTAACCAATAAAGCACTATTAGCAAATTTGTTATTTCTAGCAAAATTACTCATGCCATTCGTAACAATTTCACCTTGCCCTGAACTAGACGCAACCACATAACCACCAGGACACATACAAAAAGTAAACACTGATCTACCATTCTCCAAATGCACAGCAAGCTTATAATCAGCATTTGGTAATCTTTTATCATACCCTTTTCCATATTGAATTTCATTTATATTATTTTGTTTTTGCTCGATTCTAACACCCATTGCAAACGGCTTTTGCCTCATTGAAACATTAATATTTTTTAAATGAGCAAATGTTTTTCTTGCACTATGCCCCAAAGCTAAAACCAAATGATCAGTTCTTATTTCTCTCACTTCATCATTGTGTAAGTTTTTAACTTTAACACCAACAATCTTATTATCTTCAACTAGAATCCCTTCCATGTGTGTGGAAAAACAAATATCACCACCCAAAGAAATTATTTCATTTCTAATGTTTCTAACAACACTTTTTAAATTATCACTTCCTATATGAGGTTTTGCTATGTATAAAATTTCTTTTGGTGCGCCAAAATAAACAAATTCATTTAAAACTTGCTTACATTCTTTATTGCTCAAATTTGTGTTTAACTTTCCATCGCTAAACGTACCAGCTCCACCCTCACCAAACTGAACATTAGAATATTCGTTTAATTTTCTATTATTCCAAAAATCATTAACAGTTTTTTCTCTATCTTCAACACATTCACCTTGTTCAACAACTATTGGCTTCAACCCCATTCTTGCCAACATTAACGCACAAAACATTCCCGACGGACCAAATCCAACAACAATAGGTTGCTTATCAACACTCTTCCTCTCGAATTTTAAAATGCTTTTATCAATAGTTATTTGAGATTTTGCATATTTTTTCTCAAATTTATCTGGCAAAGCAACAGCAACATTTAAAGAATAAAAGATATTTGGTTTTCTTCTTGCATCAATTGCTTGTTTAATTATTTCAAAACTTTTAATATCAGAAGTTTTAATATTAAGCTTCTGCGCACACGCTTCAATAATATCTCTATCTTTAAAACCAACATTTAATTTTAAATTATCAACCAAAATCATACACTTTCTCCAACAATATACCCACTCGTCCAAGCCCATTGTAAATTATAACCACCACAAAGACCGTCAACATCACAAACTTCTCCACAAAAATAAAGGCCTTCGCAGTGTTTGCTTTGCAAGTTATTATCAAGACACTCTAAATCAACCCCACCTGAAACAACTTGATTATTGTCAAAACTTCCTACTATTGTAAATTTTAAATTTTTAATGCAATCACAAATGTCTGTTATTTGTTCAACTTTTAAAGTTGAAGTTTTTTTATTTGCATCAAGTTTGCATCGCGAAAAAATTTCACTCGCAAGAGCACCAACAAACATACCAGTAAAAAGATCTTTAACATATTCAAACTTGCCAATTCTTTCCTTAATTTTTTCTACTAGTTCACTTGAAGATACTTTTGGCATTAAATCAATTGAAACACAACCATCATATGAGCCACTCCTTGCAAAGTAAGCAGATAAATTAAAAATAACAATTCCACTCAAGCCACAATCCTTAAATAAAACTTCTCCAACTTCACTAAAATATTTTTCATTTATTTTTGAAGTTACTTTAACATTTGAAACTCTAATACCAGATAGTGAACTAGTTTTTTCTGCCGTTTTTAAAGAAACCAAGCTAGGCTTGAAATTATTCAACTTAACATTCAAACTCGAAGTGATATCTTCAGAAAAGTTACCAGTTGCAACCACAATTTTTTTAGCATAAAACTCATTATTTTCTGAAACAACTTTAAATGTTTTATCTTCTTTAAAAATTTTAAGAATTTTCTCTTGATGAAAAAATGGAATTTGTAATAAACCTACTTTATAATTTAAACAGTCAACAACACTCTTAGCCATGTTTGAATTTGGATACACTCTTCCCTCTTCATCGGCATAATATTCCAAGCCAATACCATTAAAAAATTTTAAAGTTTCTTCAACTGAAAATCTACTAAGAAATTTACTTATATTTCGATTATAACTTTCATCAAAAAGATTAAGATTTGTTAAATTACATCTGCCATTACCAGTAACTAAAAGTTTTTTAGATGGAAAGTAATTTGCATCAACTAAAGCAACATCACGCCCTCTTTCTTTACATCTAATGGCACACATAACTCCACTTGCACCAGCACCAACAACTAAAACATCATATAATTTTTTCATATGTTACTCTCTTTATTTTTTTGCTTATTAATTTTATATTTTAATATAACACAAACTATAACGCAAGCCAATAACAACATAGCCCACAACACAACACTAAACGGAAAACCACCACTATTGAAACTTTGCAAAGTTGACAAAGTTAGTATCATTGCAATGATTCCTATCAACCTACAAAACACATTTATAATCAAAAAAACAACAAAATTAAACTTTAAAGCACCTGCAACAAAACATAAAATATCATCAGGAAAAACCGGCAAAATCACTGATAAAGCATACCAAATTTTACCCTTATTATTAATAAAGTTTGACCATTTTTCAAAACTATTTTCGTCACCAGCACACCATTTTATGGCAGATACTCCAAACTTTCTGCCAATTATATAAGCACATGTGACACCAATTGTTGTTGCAGATAAAACTATTAAAACAAACACCCATCCATTAAAAGTTACCAACGAAAGGTTTATTCCAGGTATAATAACTGCAGCATTTATCACAACCCACATAGGAATCGGAACAAGAGTAACTTGAACAATAATAACCAACCAAATCACAAAATAAACAATCCAACTATTTATACTTGAAATCCAATTTGATATTGCAAATCCAACAGCATCAAAACTAAAAACAATTTCAAAAATAAGCATAAACAATATTGTTAAAATAGCAACTACAAGAGTTTTATAAACTTGTGTTTTTGACAAAATTGACCCCCTATATTTTAGTTAAATCGTAAAAACCCGCAATAAAACTTTTTCCAGTTTTATTAATTAAAAAATCATCTTTTAAATAAAAATAACATTTAGATATTTTATATCGGTATATATAATAGTTATTCCCATTTAATGAATATTCCAATCTTTTATTAGCATTACAATTATCACAATTATTTTTAAAAACTGTTTTAAAAGGACAATGTACAAAA
>JAZUCB010000129.1:0-2879 GCA_045638985.1 Clostridia bacterium | reverse complement strand
GTTTATTATGACATATTTTTTATAATTTTAATAAACATTAAAGCAATTTTTTTAAACTTTTATTAAAATTTATAGTAAAAATATAATAAATTTTAGTTCATCTTATTAATTGTGAGCTTATTGTTATATTTTTGGTATAATATTTATACTTATATAGTTATTTAATTTATTTTTTATTACACCTTGAATGGAGTTTATTTTTTAACTTATTTTTGCTAACATATTAATATGGAAACAAAAATTATTAATAAATCAAATTTAAATTTAGCAATTGATGCAATAAAAAATGGAGAATGCATCGCTTTTAAAACCGACACAATTTTCGGGTTTTCTTGCCTTGCATCAAATAAGGAAGCCTGCAAAAAAATAGTTGAAATTAAACAAAGAGAAAACAAGCCATTTATTATTCTCCTTGGCGAAAATATGGATATTAAAAAATACGTTCAAACTATTCCAAATGAAATTAAAAAAATCATGAAGCAATTTTGGCCTGGGCCACTAACTATAATTTTTGAAACAACCTTCCCTTTTTGTGATGAAATAACTTGCAAAAGAAACACTATTGGAATAAGAGTGCCAAACCATGAATTAACTCAAAAAATAATCAGCGCCCTGAACGAACCAATAGTTTCAACTTCAGTTAATATTTCTGGAATGGATTTTTTAAATAACGAAAACGATATTTATAAAGTTTTTAAAGGTAAAATTCCATATATTTTAACTGATGATAGCAAAAACACAGAATGCTCATCAACGATTATTTCTTATGCTAACAATCAAATAAACATTTTACGAGAAGGTACTATTAAAAAAGAAGATATTTTAAATATTTTAAATTCTTAATAACGATTTTTACTTTATTTAAAATGTTTTTAACGCACTTTCAAATAAACTCATCACAGAAAAACAATCTCAAAACTCTAAGGAGCATAAATCTTTGAAAACAATAGAAGAACAATTAAAAATTATTCAATCACTAATTGGAAACAATCATAAAATTACAATTAAAGAAGATGGATTTATCAGCAGAGGATTTGTTGTTGATAACGGCAAGTTGGTTTTTAAATTTCCAAGAAAAAATGATGTTCAATATTCAACAGAAATAAACAACCTTAATTATTTTGATTCACTAAACTTAGGAGTTAATCTTCAAAAAGTAGCTTTCACTTCACCAACCCATGAATATTTGGCAATTTATGGCGTTTTAGGCAAATCTTTAGAAGAAGTTGCTCTCAGTAAAAACCAACAAAAAGAAGTTGGCGTTCAACTTGGTTTATTCTTAAAAAAACTTCATGAAATTAAAGATCACAAAGGCTTACCATGCACGCTAAATGATGAAATTTCTGCTTGGCAAAAACGAGTTAATGATATTAATGAATTTATTTCAAAAACATTCACAACTGATGAACAAAATCTTATTCAAAAATTGATGTTTGAATATATGCCAAATGAACTTAACAAACTTGGTGAAAACTTGGTTTTTTCTCATGGCGATCTGGGAGATGGCAACATTTTTATTGATGAAAACTTAAAAGTTGGAGTTATTGATTTTAGCGAATCCGGGCTTTTAGATGAAGGCGCTGATTTTATGGATTTATCTAGTAATATAATTTGTGAAGAAATGCTAAACTCATATGGTGCAAACGATAATTTAAGGAAAAAGATTGAAATTAGAAGAGATATTCGCCCTCTAATTGTTTTAAAGCCATATTTAATGCGAAACGACCCAAATGTTATAAATAAATTAGTTAATAACATTAGGCAAATCTTAAAAAAATATGAGCCATTTATCAACGTAAATAAAGATATTTAACATTAATATTTAATAAAAATATGCACATAATTTAAAAATCATAAATTTCATTCCTTAAGTTTATGATTTTTTATTTAACAAATCTTTATCTTTGAACCAAACACAAATATAACAGATATTTATTGTTAATATTTTAAAGCGTTTTTAATTTTAGCTTAAATGTGGTAAAATTATACTAATAAGGAGATATTATGGAAGCGAATGTTTATTTTTCTAAAGAAATAACACCAGAAAAAGTTGTTGAACTATTTAAAATGGTTGGCAAAGAATTAAAAGGAAAAGTTGCAGTTAAAGTTCACTCTGGAGAAAAAGGTAATCAAAACTTTTTAAAACCTGATTTTTGGCAACCAATCGTTGAACACGTTAAAGGAACTATTGTTGAATGCAACACTGCTTATAACGGAGAAAGAAATACAACCGAAAAACACCTTAAACTTTTTAAAGATCATGGCTGGAGCGAACTATTTGATGTTGACTTGCTTGATTGTGAAGGCCCTGACCTTAAACTTGAAATCAAAAACGGCGAAGTTATAAAAGAAAACTATGTTGGCAAAAACTTAGCAAACTATGATTCAATGCTTGTTTTATCCCACTTCAAAGGCCACCCTATGGGCGGATATGGTGGTGCTCTAAAGCAATTATCTATTGGAATTGCATCATCATTTGGCAAGGCTTATATTCACGGTGCTGGCGACCCTAAAAAGATTTGGACAGCCGACCACGATTTATTCTTAAAATCAATGGCTGAATCTGCTGGAAGCGTTGTTGAATACTTTAAAAACGAAATTGTTTATATCAATGTTATGAAAAATATGAGTGTTGATTGCGATTGTTGCGAAAAAGCAGAAGACCCTTGCATGGGCGATATTGGAATTTTAGCTTCAATCGACCCAATTGCTATTGACCAAGCATGCATTGATTTGGTTTACAACAGCAACGACCCTGGAAAAGACCATCTAATTGAACGAATTGAAAGCAGAAATGGGCTTTTAACAATTGAAAGAGCTTCAGAATTGGGTTACGGAACTAGAGACTACCAATTAATTGAAATATAAAACATCACCAT